>NZ_JBKKKY020000002.1:0-123298 GCF_046613545.2 Aphanothece microscopica RSMan92
CACCCGCTGCCCCTGATTCTCGTAGGTGCAGGGCTGGGTGTAGGGCTCGAGAACCGAATGCCGGGCCTCCTTCACCTGCAGGATCAGGGGGTGATTCTCTTCCGAATAGAGCAGGGCCACATTGCAGCGGGTACCCACGCTGCCGATGCCCACCACCTTCATCGCATAGTCCACATACTGATAACGATCGAGCAGCACGCGGCGCTCGTGGGAGAGGCTCTCGCGGTAATCCTCCAGCCCTTCGAGAACCCGCTCCTCCATATCGGGTTCAGCCACGTGATAGAGCACCGGCGGCTGATCCACGAAGCGGGGCTGGCCGCCCACGATCGCGGCAATCTTGGGGAACACGTTCTCGGTGATGCGCTGGCGAGCCTTGGCGGCCAGCGCCTTGCGCCTGTCTCTGGCCTCCCCATCCGGCGCCGCCGCGATGATCTCCTCCATGTCCAGCCGTAAGTACCACACCTCCAGCGGACTCATGCGCGAGAACTTGCGCAGGTTCTCGCGGTACGAGCGCACACAGGCCATGGCGGCCTGCCTGGACTGCTTGTCAGGCAGATCGTTATCCCGCCCGGCCACCACGAAACTCGCGGCCAGCCGCTTGAGGTCCCATTCCCACGGGGCTGGATGGGTTTCATCGAAGTCGTTCAGATCGAAGACCAGATTGCGCTCGGGTGTGGCGAAGAGCCCGAAGTTGAGCAGATGGCAATCGCCGCAGGCCTGCACCTGCAGCCCGGTGCTGGGCGTGGTCGCCAGGTCGGCGGCCATCAGGGCGGCGGAACCGCGCAGGAACGTGAACGGACTGCGCAGCATCCGGCCGTAGCGGATGGGGATGAGGCTGCTCAGGCGGCCGGCATTGGAGTTCTCGAGGATGGCGATCGGATCGCGCCCTTCGGCCGCTGGGGCCCAGGCGCCATGGGCATCGCGCGGCAGGGAGGTCCGGAGCCTCTTGCCGTCGGCCACGCGTTCTTCACGGGAGCGAAACATGACGCTTGTCTCTGAGGCAGGGTGATCGAGGCAGACCACGGGCAGCACCGCCCATGGGCAGCACCGCCGCATCCCGGTTCTCCCTCCACCTCGTGGTAGCAACGGCGTCGGCCCTGGCTGGCTTGCCCCTCTGGTGCCTCGATCCCTCACCCCGCTTCACGCCATGGCTGCGCGACCCCCTCTCTGGACCGACCGCCACCAGGCCGGTCTGGCCCTGGCGTCCGCTTTCGCCGATCACCGGGGCCGCGCCCACGACACCACCCTGCTGGCGCTGCCGCGCGGGGGTGTGCCGGTGGCGGCGGCGATGGCCTCGCGCCTGGGCCTTCCCGTCGCCACCTGGTCAGTGCGCAAGGTCGCCGATCCGGCCTCGCCGGAGCTGGCGATCGGCGCGGTGGCCGCCGCTGGGGTGGTGTGTGGCGCAACGGGGAGGGAGCACGCCGCCGGGCCACCAGCGCCAACCTGCACGGCTGGCTGGCGGCGCAGGAGAAGGAACTGCGGCGCCGGCAACAGCTCTTGGGGATCCGCCGGCGGATCGGCTGCGGGGCCGGCATCTGATCGTGGTGGACGACGGCATCGCCACCGGCATGACCATGCAGGCGGCCCTGCTCTCCCTGCGCCGGCTGGAGCCGGCCTCGCTGGCCCTGGCGGTGCCGGTGGTGGATCGCCAGGTCGCCGCCGAGCTGAAGCCGCTGGTGGATCGTCTGGTGGCCCTGGCCGCTGTGGACGATCTCCGGGCCGTGGGCCTGTGGTACGAGCACTTCGACCAGCTCAGGGACGAGCAGGTGCTGGCCCTGCTCAACCAGGACCCCCCGGCAGGGGAGCAGGCGTCTGTCGATCGCTGAGGCCGCGGCAGGTTTCCTGCGCCGATGCGATCGGATGCGTTGGCTGACCCTTCTGGCCTCTCACGCCACCGTGGGATCGCGGCGGCGGCTGGAGCAGGACTGAACGCGGTGGCACCCGCTCTCAGCGCGCTGCATCGGGCGGCGGTGCCATCAGCACCCCGTTGAACAGCAGCGTCTGGGAGGCCCGCGCCACGATCGCGAACACGAACGGCCGGTTCACCACGATCTGCCGGGTGGGAGACACCGGGCCGATTGAGGTTCTGCGGATCCCGCCGATCAGGGTGGTGGCGGCGGCCCGCACCCCGTTCTCGTTCAGCTCGATCCGGCTGTGGTGCCGCACGAGCCCCAGTTGGCTGGGCTGTGCCGACAGCCGATCCAGGTTGGCGCTGCTGTCAAACAGAGGAGCCAGCCCCAGATCGGCCGCGATGGGTGATCCAGTCACCATGCTCACTCCATCGCTGAAGCTGAAGCTGGGCAGCTGAACCATCAGCGGCTGCCGGGCACCGTTGCCGCTGAACACCCGCTGGGTGGTTTCGGGCAGGGCCGGAATCGCCGCTTCCAGCAACCATCGGTCGATGTGCTTCTGCTCTGCCGCGGGCACATGCACGAGGAAGGCATACTTCTCGCCTGCGAAGGGCAGCTGGAAGGCCACGCTGCCATCCTCCAGGTCCACAACCTGTGCTGAATACCTCGCGCTGCGAATCGATCGGGCGGCCTGGGGGCGGCCGTCGAGCGTCACGAAGCGGTAGGCCCCGCCCGGGGCCACCCTCTGCATCGCTGTTCCCCAGCCTCCTTCAAACAGCGCGGTGTTGAGGATCACCCAGCGGAGTTTCGCCAGGGTGGGGTCGTCGATGATCGAAGGGATCAGCCCGTTGGTCCGTTGCTCCGCCCAGCTGTTGATGGTCTGCGCGGCGCCGGCGGCCTCGAAGTCGATCAGCCGGTGGCTGGCGCCGTAGTGAGTCTGCGCCGCCAGCACGAACTCCCGCTTCAGCAGGAAGGGCTGGCTGCCGCTGGCGCCGTTCGTGGACCAGACCCCCTGGCTGAGGCGGAAGCTGCCGCCGGTTTCCCCGGCGGTCACTTCCGTGCTGAGCTGCTTCGCCAGTGGCCCGGCGATGTCGGCCACGCTGGCCTCCACCCCTTGATCGCTGAGCAGCTGTGAGCGCAGCAGGTTGCGCGAGGCACCATCGGCACCCAGGGCGAGCACGCTCAGCCCATAGAACAGCGAGGGCCCGGACACCATCGCGTTGGCCATGCCGTTGTGGCGCAGATGGGAGGCCAGCAGTCGCGCACCGATCTGATTGATCGAGGTGCGCTGCCGCAGGCGCAGGGCTTCATCAGCGCGAGCCGATGGGGCAGCGAGCAGAAGGCAGAGCAGCACGATGAACCGCTTCATCAGGGTTTTCTCGGATTTCGGTAGGGTGGTTGGCCTCACTCTTCGCGTTGGGCGAACATTCCGCCATGGGGTGTTCACCCCAACTGCCGCTGCACGGTGCACCGTGCAGCGTGCACACCACCTTCAGACCATCAATCCCCAGACCATCAATCTCCAGAACATCAACGGAACGGATGCTGAATCCCGAGCTGGCCGGATCGATTGTCTCGGTGATCATTGCCGATGATCACGCCATTATCCGTGATGCGATTCGTGATCTGCTGGTCAGTGGCACGGAGAGCCAGGAGGTTCAGTACAACGTGATCGCCACGGCGGAGAACGGGCTGGAGACCGTTGCGGCTGTGAAGAACCACCGGCCCGATCTTCTGGTTCTTGATGTCGCCATGCCCCTCGGCACCGGTGCCGAAATCATCCGCGATCTGCGGCAGTGGAGCCCGGGCACCCGCATCGCCGTGTTCACCGGGATCGCCGCTGCTGGCACCCTGGCGGGCCTTGTGGAGGCGGGGGCCGACGGCCTGTTCAGCAAGGCCAATCCTCCCAGCGCCATGGTGGCGAAGTTTCCACTTCTGCTGAGCGGCGGCCGCCATGTGGCGCCGGAGTTCACCGAGCTGATCCGGCTCGGCCAGCAGAGCGGCACCCTTACTGACCGGGAACGTCAGGTGCTGAACCGGCTCGTTGCCGGCAAGTCGAACAAGGAGATCGCCGCCGAGCTGTACATCAGCCCCAAGACGGTGGAGAAACACCGTGCCAGCGTGATGAGCAAGCTCGAGGCCCACTCGGTGGTGCAGTTGATGGCGCGGGCCCTCAGGGAAGGGCTGATCGACCCCGCCACCAACGCGTTGGGGTGAACACCCCATGGGCCCCGGGGTCTCAGCTCAGGAGAATGGTCTGGCCGTGATTCCGTCCGGAACGCGCATGGACACCTCCTGCAGCAAGCGCGCCAGAGTTCCGGCGGCCATCCTGCTGGGCGGTGGCGTGGCGGGCGTGATTCTGCTCGGCGCCGGTGCGGCCCAGGCCCTGACGCCGGGCCATGTGCCGGGGATCGCCGATGGCGTGTTCTACACCTTCCTGATCACCGCCATCGCCCTTTCCGCCGCCATCATCACGGCCTGCCAGCAGCTGCAGTGGCTGGTGTATGTGCTGTTTTCCCTGTTGTTACTGCTCAGCGTGGCGAGCATCGATGGCACCCTGGCCCACCTCCTCGGGGGCGGTGATTTCGTGCTCTGGGTGGTGCCATATCTGTGCGTGTCGCTTGCCACGGCCTTCGGCTATCTGGTGGTGGTTTTGCGCATCGAAGGCTCGCATCGTTTCACGCGGCTGCGGCCGGTCTTCGCCTGGCTGGCCCTGCTCACCGCCCTGCTGCCCCTCAGCAGTGCGCTGTGGTTGCGGCGGATCTCCCTGGTCACGATGTGGATGCCGCTGAATGTCCTGTTCCTGGTGATGCTGTTCGCGCAGGTGCTGCCGCCGCTCACCTGGTCGATCCGTGATCCCCGGCAGCGGCGGCTGACGCGGGCCTTCCCTGCGGTGGTGGGCGGTTTCGCCACGGCGGTGCAGCTGAGTCACTGGGGCGGTGCTGGGTGGCCCCAGCCGGTCTTCAACCAGCTGAACCGCTTCACCCTGCTCCTCTCGGCGGCGTTTTCCCTGGCGATCGTGATCTGGCAGGTGCTGGCCACCTCCCGGGAGAAGGCCCGCGCCGAGCGGCAGACCCTGCTGGCCGAGCGCAACGAGGCCCGGCTGAAGCTGGCCCTGGCCGAGGCGGAGGCGGACTACCAGGAGGCCGTGACCGTCGCTACGCGGCACCGCTCGAAACTGCAGACCGTGTCGCACGATCTCCGCCAGCCGGTGGCGGCCTTGCGGCACGCGGTGGATCAGCTGCAGCGGGCGGGCCATGACCAGGAGGCTGACAGGCTCTCACGGGCCGTGGACTACGTGGCCAGTCTGGCCAGGGCCTACACCCAGGATCCTGAAGCCGAGGCCATGGGCGATGGGGCTGCGCACCCCCCCGCCGGCGGGCCTGAGCTGGTGGCCAGTGAGATGTTCGCGCGCACCCTTGAGCAGATGTTCATGGCTCAGGCTGCCCAGCAGGGGGTGCGCCTGCGCATCGTCTGCCCGCCCAGCACCATTCGAGTGGAGCCGCTGGCCGCGATGCGGATCATGGCCAACCTGATCGCCAATGCCCTGGCCCATGCGGCGCCGTCACGCCTTCTGGTGGGTTTCATGCCCCGTGGCGACAGGGTGCTGTTCCGCGTGCACGACGACGGCGTGGGCATGGATCCGGACACCCTCGCCCGCGTGATGCAGCCCGGCTGCAAGGGCACGGCCTCAGAGGGCGAGGGCCTAGGGCTCGGCATCGTGCGGGCGTTGTGTCACGCCCAGGGCATGCCGTTTGAGCTGCGTTCCGTGCCCGGCAGGGGCACCTCGGCCTTCGTGGCGCTGCCGCGCCATCAGGGCGCCTCCTGAAACCGGGCCGCGCAGGCCCCATCGCCGTTGTTGCCCCTGCCGTTGCCCTTGCCCTGGTTGGCCATCTCGTCGGCCAGCACGGGCTGCTCCGTCTGCCAGCGTCCGGCCTGGCGCCGGGCCAGGATCCGGGCGGTGAACGGTGTGGCACCGCTCGGGCCGATGCCCGTGATGAAGCGGCCACACACCTCGAGCGTGTCGGGTCCTGCCCAGGAAGCGCCGATCAGCGCATACAGGCGCCAACCCTGATGCAGGGTGATGGCCCTGGCCATCTCCCGGGGACCGCTTGCCTCCTCCCCAGCCGGGAGCAGGTAGAGGCCACCGCTGCACGGATGGGTGCCCAGCACCATGCCGCCCTCCAGGATCTGCAGGGGCTGGGTGCGGCCGGGAGCCTCCAGCACGCAGCTGGCGATGGCTGGCGGGGCGGCATCGCTGCGGCTGTCCCCCGGTTCACCAGCCTTGGCTTGTTGGGGCAGGCCGAGCACCAGAACGATGAGTGCAAGCAACCCGGTTGTTCTGGCCATGGATGTAGCGGTGGATGGCACGATCTGCGCCCATTCTGTTCTGCCTGCATCGATCACGGCCTGGCATCAGCACAAATGGGGTGAACACCCCATTTCGCGGACAGCAGCACCGAATTTACGTTGTGCACATCGGTCAAAAAGCCGAGTCTTCACGCAGAACAACCATGGCCAACGCACTGAAAACTCCTCGCTTTCCAGCCTTCACAGTGGCTGCGACTTTCGCAGCCGTGGCCTCGCTCAGCAGCGTTTCCATTCCTGCCCAGGCTGCCCTGTTCAACACCTGCAAGAACGTTCGCATCACCATCCACAACAACACCAACCTGCCGATCGAGGCCCGCTATTTGCGTGTCTACGATCCCCACAGCGAAGACTGGGATACCGAACAGCTGACCAACAAGAAGATCATGCCGGGCTCCAGTTACACCTACAGGGAGAATCTCGCCGACGTTGGCGGCAAGGCCTTCACGCTGAAGCCCTACTACAAATCACTCCGCCAAACATCGTCTGGGGCGCAGTGGAGCTCCACGGTGGCTGGCAGCTCCCAGGACTTCTCGCGCTGTGACAACGCTGGTTCCTACGCGCTGACGATCGGCAACAGCGGGCCATCGCAGGGCCCGGGGGCGGACATGTTCCGCACCCGCAGGGAGGCACTCAGGCGTGCCCGTCAGATCAGGGGGTGCCGCGGAGAAGCTTTCTCCAGGCGGCTCGGCTTCATGAGTTTCTGGATGCCTTGCCGCAATCTCCAGGCCTACCAGACGGCCATGGCAGGCCGGGGTTGACGGGATGGAGCCGGATCAGATGAGGTTGGCAATGGGGGATCACGTGGCTAAGCATCAGGAAGTGCGCCCCGCCTGCATGTCCGAACTGCATGGACGGACCACGACGGCGCGGTCATGGGGAGGGCGCTGGCTGCCGCTGCTGCTGACGCCGCTGCTGTCGGCCCCGCTGGTTCTCCTGCCGGCTGCGGCGCAGGCCCAGGGGGTGGGGATTCCGGCCTTTCTGCCAAGCCGCACGGCGGTCCCCGCCACGGCTCCCATGCCGCTGGACGGGATCTGGAGGATCAGCAGCAACGGCAAGCGCATCCGCATCCAGGCCGGCCGCGCCTACGCCTTGGATGGCTGGAACCACATGGTCGTGCTGAACATCCAGCCCGGCATGGTGGTGATCCGCAACATCACGCCCACGGGTCCCGGGCTGTATCAAGGCGATGATCTGCCCCTGCTGGGTCGCTGGAACGCCCGGGTGGACACCCAGGGCAACCTGACCGTGACGGTGCAGGGCCAGATGCTCCCCGTGAGTTACACCCTCACCCCGGTGCAGCTCGACAACGACGCCTGGTTCGCCCAGGAGATGGCGCTGGCGCTGCCCGGCGCCCCTGACGAGCCTCCGATCTACGAACCCTCCCCCCCTCCCGGCGGAGGCGATGGCGATGACTGGGGGGAGATCCCCGAGCAGCCTGAGCTGCCAGACGAGCCCGACGGGCCCGGCGTGCCGGAGGGGCCCGATGAGCCCCCCATCGATGCGCCGGAAGGCGACGCAGGCGATTCCCTCCTGGAGAGCCTCGAGGCCACTGTGCGGCGCAACAACCCTCTGATCAGCACCCTCAAGGGCATCGGCACCTGCTTTGCCCGCTCGGCCAACCGCAACGCCCTGCTCACGGCCATCCGGGAGCGCGATTCGGCGGCGGCGGCCGATGTGGCGCAGCGCTGCATCACCGACGAGACACGGCGCTCCCTGCGGGCCATGCGGCTGGTGGCGGAAGACGGTTCAAGTTCGCCGCCCCAGTCGCTCAACGTGGGGCTGGGGGCCAGCGCCGGGGCGTTGCTCGGGGCCGGCTTCGATGGCGGCTTCGTGTTCGACCTCAACGGCTCCGACCCGCCGCGTCTCTATCTCAGCGGCATGTCGGGGGCAGGTGCCCAGGGATTCATCGGCGGCGATGTGATCGCAGGAGTGAATGTGGATCCCTCCAGCCCGGGCCTCTCGCAATACAGCGCCTTCATGGTGTCAGGCGACATCGGCGTGGGGGCCGGAGCTGCGCTCGTCACCGAGCGCTGGCGGGCCCTGCGCGACCGGGTGGGTCGCCCCAAGGGGTTCCAGGTGAGTGTGGGGGCAGGGCTGGGGGCCAATCTGGGCTCGAAGTACAACATCCGCACCCGCATCTACAAGGAGTCGAGGCCCGCCTGCCGTGACATCACGGCGCGGCTGCGCAACGGCACCAGCCAGACCATCACCGTGCTGGATCTGGATTACTGGGATCCGGTGTCGAAGATCTGGCGCTCGGAGCCCACCATCAACAAGCAGCTCTCCCCTGGCGAGTCGTGGAGCAAGACCTCGACCCTGGAGAAGGTAAGCGGGAAGGACACCATGCTGCGGGTGAAATACAAACTCACCGGCCTGCTCAAGCCCACCACCTACTACTCACCCAGCTTCGGCAGCGGCCCCTGCACCGACAACAAGGTGTTCAGCCACACCCTCACGGCCCGCAATCCCGAAACGCGTTCCGATTGCCGCATCAACCTGAGCGTGCGCAACGACACGGGCCGCAAGATCCGCATTGTGGATCTTGACTACTGGGATGCCCTCTCGCAGAAGTGGCGCTCGAAGATCACCCCGGATCGAAGCCTGGCCGCAGGAGCCACATGGACCATGAGCCCAACCCTGAGCAAGATGGGCAACGCTGACACGAAGCTGAGGGTGGAGTACTGGGCCGGCCTGTCACGGCGGAGCCAGATCTTGCCGATCAGCCGCTGCAGTAACAGAGGCTATTCGTTTGTGCTCCGCTAGATCAGAAGATTCCGAGCTCTTTCTTCTTGCAGTAGCCCGCCCCGATGTTCATCCAGCCCGAATCACAGGGCTTGCCGTCGGTGGGCTTCACCTCGTAGTAGATGGGTGAATTGCAGTGCTGCTTGAGGTCGTTCACGTAGCCCAGCGGACACTCGTCGTAGCCGGGGAGTTTGGGAATCCGCTTCTGCGCCACGGCGGCGCCCGGGATCACCACAGGCGCCAGAAGGGTGGTGGCCAGAATCAGATGGACCGTTCGCACCAGGTGAGCCGTCAGCTGGCCAGACTCTAGAAGGGGTCTCCACGGTTGTCAGGACAAGCCCTCCGGCGCCGCCCGACACCCCCAACCATGAGCCAGCAAGCCCTGCCACCGATCGCCGGCCGCGAAGCCGAGCTCCTCGTCCTGGTGCAGCCGCCAGGTGCGGTGGCGTTGCCCCGCACCAACCTGAAGCTGGAGTCGATCCGCTCGGGCTTCGCCTGCGCGCTGCACATGCACCAGCCCACGATTCCGGCCGGCGCAGGCGGAGAGCTGATCTCCCACCTGCAGTACATGCTCGAGCACCCGGGCGAGGGGGACAACCACAACGCCGAACCGTTCGCCCACTGCTACCGGCGCCTGGCTGAGATCCTGCCGCAGCTGATCGCCGAGGGTTGCAACCCCCGGATCATGCTGGATTACTCCGGCAATCTGCTCTGGGGTGTCGAGCAGATGGGCCGCGCCGACATCCTCGAGGCGCTGCGCTGCCTGGCCACCGATCCCAGCCTGCAGCCCCATGTGGAGTGGCTGGGCACGTTCTGGAGCCACGCCGTGGCGCCCTCCACGCCTATCCCCGATCTGAAGCTGCAGATCCAGGCCTGGCAGCACCATTTCGCCGCCCTGTTCGGCACCGAGGCCCTGCAGCGGGTGAAGGGGTTCTCGCTGCCGGAGATGGCCCTGCCCAACCATCCCGACACGCTCTTCGCCCTGGTGCAAGCCCTGCGGGAGTGCGGCTACCGCTGGCTGCTGGTGCAGGAGCACAGCGTGGAGAACCGCGACGGCTCGGCCCTGCGCCAGGAGCAGCTGTTCATCCCCAACCGCCTGGTGGCGCGCAGTTCCAGCGGCGAGGAGGTGGCCATCACGGCCCTGATCAAGACCCAGGGCTCGGACACCAAGCTGGTGGGCCAGATGCAGCCCTACTACCAGGCCCTGGGGCTGGAGCGACAGCTGCTGGGCGGCATCGCCATTCCGCCGTTGGTGTCGCAGATCGCCGACGGTGAAAACGGTGGCGTGATGATGAACGAGTTCCCGCCGGCGTTCCTTCAGGCCCATCAGCGGATCGCCCGTGAGGGAGCCGGCGATGGGGCCACGGTGGCGATCAACGGCACCGAATATCTCGACCTGCTGGACGCCGCCGGTGTGCCGGGCGACGCCTTCCCCACGATCCAGGCGGTGGGGCAGCACAGGCTGTGGCAACAGGTGGGCGTTGCACCCACCCCGGCGGCGGTGGAGGCGGCCATCGCCAAGCTCCAGGCCAATGATCCCTCCTTCTCCATGGCCGGTGCCTCCTGGACCAACGACCTCAGCTGGGTGGAGGGCTACGCCAACGTGCTCGAGCCGATGCAGCAGCTCAGCGCCCGCTTCCATCAGACGTTCGACCCCCTGGTGGCCCAGGATCCCGCCATCACGCAGAGCCCGGCCTACCAGGAGGCCCTGCTGCATCTGCTGCTGCTGGAAACCAGCTGCTTCCGCTACTGGGGGCAGGGCATCTGGACCGACTACGCCCGCGAGATTCACCGGCGCGGGGTCGCCGCCCTCGCCTTGCCCTGACCGGCTTGGCGAGAGCAGCCAGCGAGCAGCCTGGAGGGCCCTGGACTCCTTCAGACCCCAGCGGCGGTGAACGAGGCGATGCCGCTGTTGTCGACCGTGAGGACGCCGGTGGCATAGGGGAACCGCCCGCCGTTGATCCCTTCCAGGGCCTCGAAACCGCGCAACGGCAGATAGGTCGAAGCGGTGCTGATCCGGTTTGGCGTCACTGTGTAAACCCCTTGAGGTAACACGATGGTATCGATGCCTCGATTGCCGCTGAGAATTCCATCTCCAAAGTCATCGTAGATGGGCGGCGCAGCCGCGAAGCCAATGAAGCGATCATCGCCTTCGCCAAGATTCAACTCAAAGCCGGCATCATTCTCGAAAAGATCAAGGCCACCTCCTGATGCATCCACGACGTCGGTTCCTGCTCCCATATTTACATCCGACCAGTCGTACAATTGCATCACTCCTAGAACGCTCAGCTCATCGTCGCCCGCGCCCATCTCCAGCCGCAAAAGGTCGGTGCTGAGATCCTCTTCGATCACAAAACGATCATCGCCTGTTCCGGTTGACACGAAGGCTCCGAACAAGGCGGCGCTCTTAGCGGTAATCACATCATTGCCAGCGCCAGTGTGGCAGCTGGTGCTCTCTCCCATGAACAGGCGCCCTTCTGGGACGCTGATCGTGTCATTACCGAGCCCCATCTGAATGGTCCCTTGATAGGCGGAATTAATCTCTCTGTACCTGAGCTCCAGGCCCTTCCGGCCCGTGATCAGATCCCGGCCCGCCCCCGTATGGATTGGACCGTAAGAGCGAATGAAGGATCGGCTGCGGATCTGATCATGTCCTTCGCGAAGCCTGATCGAACCCTTGATGCCGATCCAGATGGCAGGCTTGTCCGTACTTCCCCGGACGAAGTCATCGCCGCGGCTGCCCAGCAGCTGATCGTTCAGATTCTCATCCAGGATGAAGACCTTGCCCATGGTCGGGGTGCCTCCTCTTCGGTGTATTCAGCCTGATGAGGCGGCAGGGTTGTCGGAGAGTCGCTTGAGCAATCTTCACTGTCTCAGGTCAAATGAACGGGGAAGAAAACGAGCTAGAACACTCAGGCAAGCCCTGAGGCAGTTGCGTGATGCAGCGATCGACTCTGCAATGGATGTCCAGGACCTCCTTCGCGGTGGTTGTCGGGATTGGCCTGGCGGCCTGCGGCACCGGTGCCGGGGGGCCTGCCTCGCCCTCCGCCTCGGGGGATTCGACGTCGGGGGCCTCGGCCATCCCCGCCCGCCTGGCGCCGTTCGGCGATGGCTACCCCAAGGCGGGCGATCCCTGCCGGCGCCTCGGGGAAACCGCGGCGACGGCGAATTACCTCGACGACAGCGCTGTGCTGGTCGGCTGTGCCGAGGCCAGGGCCGCGGCCGCCCTGGGCGGGCGGGTCGTGGCCACGGTCGATGGCATCACGCTGGTGTCGATCCCCCAGGGGGATGCCAACGGCGCGGCTGCCAATGGAGGCGATGCCCTGGTGCCGGGCACCGACTACAACGCCACCGCCCCTGTGGCCTGTGGCTTCGACGGCGGCGAACCCACCGGCACCTGCCAGGCCGGGGTGAAGCGCCGTTGGGGCGAGGACGGAACCGCCCTGGTGGAGATCACCAAGCCCGACGGCCGCAAGCGGGCGATCTTCTTCCGGGGCACCACCGCCTATGGCGCCGACAGCGCCCAGGCGGACGGTTCCGCCGGGTGGTCCTTCGCGGTGTCACGCCGCGACGATCAGAGCGTGATCCGCTACGGCCCGGAGAGCTACGTGATCATCGATGCTCTGGTGGTGGGCGGCTGATCGCCATGCCCGGCGCGAATGGGCTGGCGGCACTCTGGAAGCAGCCGCGAGATCCTTCGGTGAGCACCCCATCTCCTGTCGCCGCCCTGCTGGCCGCTGCTGCGCTGGTTCAGCCGGGTGCCGCGGACGGGCGCCCCTGGACGGCGGCCTCCTCCGATCCGCGCACCCTCGGCTGGATGCAGGGGGCGCCGCCGCCGGCCGAGCGGGTGATCGTCTTCGGCGATCCGCAGGCCTTCACTTTTCCCCGGCTGCGCTGGAGCGTGTGCCACACCGACCAGCTGATGCCCACCCGGGCGGTGAGCCGCGGGCTCACTCCGGTGCGGCCCCTGCCCCGCCGTGAACGCACCGACCTCGACGCCGTGCGCTTCCAGCCCTGGGGCGCCAGCCAGCCGATGACCTGGGGCCAGGCCTTCGACGCCAACTTCACCGACGGGGTGGTGGTGCTGCACGGGGGTGCGGTGGTGTATGAGCGCTATGCCGGCTGCCTCGGGCCCACGGGCCGCCACGCCGCCATGTCGCTCACCAAGTCGCTGGTGGGGCTGCTCGGCGAGATGCTGGTGGCGGAGGGCGTCCTGCAGGCCGACGCCCCGGTGCGCGCCACCATTCCGGAGCTGGCCGGCAGCGCCTTCGGGGATGCCACCGTGCGGCAGGTGCTCGACATGACCACCGCCCTCGACTACTCCGAGGACTACGCCGATCCGGAGGCCGGCGTGTGGCAGCACGCCGCCGCCGGCAACGCCCTGCCCAAACCGTCCGATTACAGCGGCCCGCGCACCTACTTCGAATTCCTGCAGACGGTGCAGCGCAAGGGCGAGCAAGGCCGGGCCTTCGGCTACAGGACCGTGAACACCGACGTGCTCGGCTGGCTGATCAGCCGCGCCACCGGTCAGTCCCTCACCGAGGTGATGGCCGAGCGCCTCTGGAGCCGGCTTGGGGCTGACGCGGGCGCCTTCTTCAGCGTGGATTCGATCGGCACCCCCTTCGCCGGCGGCGGCTTCAACGCCTCCCTGCGGGACATGGCCCGCGTCGGCCAGCTGATGCTCGACGAGGGCCGCATCGGCGACGAGCAGGTGATCCCGGCTGCGGTGATCCGTGGCATCCGCGCCGGCGGCGAGCGGGCCGCCTTTGCCCGGGCCGGCTACCGGCAGCTGCAGGGCTGGAGCTACCGCGGCATGTGGTGGGTGAGCCACGATGCCAACGGCACCTATATGGCGCGGGGCGTGCACGGCCAGTCGCTCTGGATCGATCCGGCGGCCGGCGTGGTGATCGCCCGCTTCGCCTCCCATCCGGTGGCCGGCAACGCCGACAACGACGCCACCACCCTGCCGGCCTATCAGGCGATCAGCCGCCACCTCCAGGGGCGGTGACCATGGAGGCCAGCGCCGGGCGGCCCCAGGGCCTGATCGCCTCCACCCTCACGCCTGCGGCCTTCGCCCCGTTCGGGTTCGTGATCCAGCCCCAGCCCGATGACGCTCCCTGGTGCCCCGGCGATGCGGTGCTGCAGTTCGGCGGCGGACCGCCCCGCCTCTATCTGATGACGCTGCCGCCGCGGGGCCTCGGGTTCGCGGAACTCGCCCGCCACCGCCGGGTGAGCCAGGCGCTCGGTGCCATCGACGACCAGGCCTGGTTCCTGGTGGTGGCCCGGCCGGACCATCCTGCCGGGCGCCCCTTTGCCCCCGCCGCGGATCTGCACGCCTTCAGCATCCCGCCGCGCCGGCTGGTGGTGCTGCATCCGGGCACTTGGCATGCCGGACCGCTGTTCGCGGGGCCCGCCGAGCGGGTGTTCCTCAACCTCGAGTCCCGCACCACCAACCGCGACGACCGCACAGTCCTGGCGATCGGCGGCCGCCAGCGCTGCGTCGTGGACGGCGACCAGGAGGCACCGGGCGGCCACTGAGGGTCGCCCTCAGGGCTCGAGCTGTTTCAGCAGGGTCTCGGTGAGTTCGATCTCACAGGTGGTGGTGAAGATGCCGTAGCCGGTGCCCTGGAAGGCCATCGACTTGGCGTAGGCGCACACCTTGCGCCGTTCCTGCCGAAAGGCTTCGGCCTGCTGCTTCGGGTCCGCACTCGTGCGGTGGAAGGTCGTGAGGTTGTCGCGCCAGAGGGTCTGGAAGGTCTCGCTGGGCACGCCGGCGGCCTCGGTGGCGACCCCCGCCAGGGCCGTGTCCAGCGTGCGATCCAGAGCTTCGAGGGCCTGGATCAGGCAGCGTGTCGACTCCACCGTGCTCCGGGCCTGGCGGCAGGAGGACAGAGCCGGGGACTCCGCCGCACGGGCCACGCCCTGCAGCGGCAGCAGCGTGACCGCCAGCACGGCCAGCAGAACCGACAGCGGGCGGGCGTGGGTCATCGGGTCGTGGGTTTCGGGAGCAGCGATCATCAGCGATGATGAACCGCCCAATCTCCTGGGGACCCGATGGCGGGACTGATCAGGATCAGGCGCTGCGCGAGCTGGGGATGAAGTCTGAGAACGACAACGGGCGAGTCACCGCCCCGCGGTCGAGGGGGATGTCCCGCGCAGAGCACACGGCTACATTCCTGGTGGCCAGGCCCTCGGCTGCGCCTCCCGAAACCCATCGAAGACCGTATGAAGCGCCTCGTTCTCCTCGCCGTGGCGGCCGTCGCGTTCCAGGTGCCGGCGCTTGCCGACCAACCCAACATGAAGTCGGCGCTGATGAGCCTGAACCAGGCCAGGACCAGCCTGGAGAAGGCCGCCCATGACAAGGGGGGGCACCGGGTCAAGGCTCTCAAGGCGATTGACGAGGCGATTCGCGAAGTCGAGGCCGGCATCGACTACGACCGCCTGCACCCCTGATCCTGCACCCCTGATAACGGGCTTCGGCTGGAGGTCTGGTCAGGCCAGGGGCGCCACTTCCGGGAAATGCTTCGCCATGCAGGCCTCGCACACCCCGTGGGAGAACTCCACGTTGTCGTGGCTCTTGATGAACGCCTCCACGGTCCCCCAGTAGCCGTCGTCGTTGCGGATCCCCTTGCAGTAGGAGCAGATCGGAATCAGCTCCTCCATCACATCGATGCGCTCGAGGGCTCCGGCGAGTTGATCGGACACCCGTTTCAGTTCCAGTTGGAGCACCACCTGCCGGGCCAGCGCCTCGAGGGAGCGGAGCTGCAGGTCGCTGAGGTCACGGGGGCGGTGATCGATCACACAGAGGGTGCCGATCCGGGCCCCTTCCGGCGTGGTCAGCGGCACCCCCGCGTAGAACACGATGTGGGGCGGATGGCAGACCAGCGGGTTGTCGCGGAAGCGTTCGTCTTCGCGGGCATCCCGCACCACGAAGGTCTCCTCGCCGAGGATCGCGTGGGCGCAGAACGACACATCGCGGCTGGTTTCCCGCACGTCGACGCCCACCCTGGATTTGAACCACTGACGCTCCGCATCCACGAGGCTGATCAGGGCGATCGGCACGTCGCAGATCTGCGCGGCCAGCAGGGTGATGTCGTCGTACGACTGCTCCGCATCCGTATCGAGGATGTGGTAGCCCTTCAGCGCCTCCAGGCGGGCCTCTTCGCGGGGGGCCACATTCGGGCGCATGGGGGACAGGCCGGGATGCAAGGCCCGGGGCGCAAAGGCTGAAGCAAGGGCCACGTTGGGCCCCTTAAAACGTAGGGAGGACGCTCAGGTCCACTGGCGCGGGTTCACATCTCCTCATGCCATGCGGTGGCCCCGGCGAGGCGGGGCTGCCTAGGTTGAACAGCAGGTAATCCCTGCTGCGGCGATGACCGAATCCACTCCCGAAGCCCTTCCCGAAGGCACCCCCGCCGACACCCCGGCGAGCCCTGAGTTCGTGGCCTGGGCCCGCCACCACGACGAGGAGCACAGGGCCTACCGCCCCGAGCTGGCCGAGGTGAGCGAGCACCAGCACCCGGAAGGAACGGCCAACGCGGCGCACCAGGAACAGGTGTGGGCGGCCCGCCGCGACCATGAACACCGTCTGCACGACAGCGCGATCGAACAGATCCGCCACCACAACCCCTAGGCAGCTCATGGCCCGGGCTTCCCGCCTCCCCAGGAGCCTCCCGCTCCCGTGGGCGGCCTGGCGCGTGGGCGTGCTGCTGGACAGGGCTTTATGGGTCAGCTCGGCTGTTTGGGTCAGCCCAGCTGTTCCGCTGGGGTCAGGTGGGGGGCTGGCCGCTGCCGCTGCGCTGGAGCGGCTGGAGCCAGCCCCGCCGGTGTTGCGGGTGGGGATGGTGGACGGGGCGCCCCCCTGCAGCTACCGCGACGCCGGTGACTGGCGGGGACTTGCCATTGACCTGTGGAGCCGGATCGCCACCCGCGAGCGGCTGCCGTATGTGGTGTCGGCGTGGCCGTCGGTGCAGGCGATGCTCGAGGCCAGCCGCAACGGCGACCTGGACGTGGCCGTGGGCTGCATCAACGTGTCCCCCGAGCGGCTGGAGCGCTACCGCTTCAGCCTGCCCTTCCAGGAGGACGGCCTGGCGGTGATGGTGCTCCAGAGCCGGCTGGATCTGGGCCGCTCCTTCCTGCTGGCCCTGTTCACCCCCACCCTGCTGCAGCTGCTGGGTGGCTATCTGGCGGCGATCGCTCTGCTGGCCCTGCTCACCTGGCGGGTGGAGCACTACGACCAGAACCCCGACACCCTCAGCCAGGGGCGCCGGCGCAGCTTCAGCGCCCTGTTCCAGGTGCTCGCCACCGGGCCCGGCAGCAACACCCTGGTGGCCACCAGCCGTGGCCAGGGCATCGTGCTGCTGGCCTATCTGGTGCGGATCGTGTCGGCCTCGCTGCTGGTGGGTTACCTCACCGTGAACGTGGCCCGGCAGGTGCAGGGAGGGCCCAGCGCCAGGATCCGTTCCGAGGCCGATCTGCGCGGCCTGCGGGTGGGGGTGCGCGGCGGCACCGTGAGCGAGGCGCTGCTGCAGGAGCTCAACGCCGGCAGCAGCGCCCCGAAGGTGACGATCGTGCCCCTGGCCGGCATTCAGTCGGGGATGCCTCTGCTGGTGTCGGGCCGCCTCGATGCCCTGCTGGGCGACAACCTGCAGCTGCGCTATCTGCTGATCCACGCACCGCTGCAGGGCGCCCGGCCCACCCTGGCGCTGCAGGGGATCCGGCCCGAATCCCAGGCGTTCGTCTTCTCCCCCGGATTGCCGGAGGCCACGGCCGAGCGGATCGACAGGGCGATCAGTGCCCTCAAGCGCAACGGCGTGGTGGGCGCCCTGCGGCAGGAGGCCACCACGCCTGCCGTCAGCCCGAGCCCCTGAGGCCTGGGTGGGCCAGCTGGCGTGGCGCCGCCATGTGGCCATGGTGTCCGATCCTGCCTACACAGGGAGAGCCACGCGTTGCGCCGCTGTTGCAGCAGGCAGGACTCCATGGACATCCTCAACCCGGACAAGACCCTGCGGATCGCGCTGATCGCGGTGGGGATCGTGTACACCGTGGGGCTCTACCCGCTCACGCTGATCTGGCCCGACGGTTTCATGTGGATGCCGCGCCAGGCGGAATACGAGCAGATGATCCTCGCCACCTTCGCGGTGCTGGGGGTGTTCCTGCTGCTCGCCGCACGGGCACCGGCCGAGCACCGCAGCCTGATCGGCTTCGCTGGCTGGTCGAGCCTGGTGCACGGCCTGGTGATGCTGGTGCAGGCCCTGCGTGATCCGATGGAGCAGGCCAACTTCTTCGGCGATATCCCCGCCCTGATCGCTGTGGGCGCCGTGCTGCTGGTGCTCAACCGGCCGGCGGTGACGCCCGCGGCGGGCTAGCGCCAGCCGGCACATGTCGCCGTGTGAACAGCGGCTGGGCTGCCCGCCCCGGTGCCGTCACCGTAAAGGCGATGGTCTGATCAGGCCGTGAGCCCGAGCGAAGCGCGCAGCACCATGGCGATCCTCAACCGCTGCCGCTGGCTGCCCAGCCTGCTGCTCCTCGCCGGCCTGCTGCCGACCTCCGCGCGCTCCCAGCCGGCCGCCGCGGCAGTCACGCCATGGTCGCCGCCGCCCGAGCCGGCCGCCTGGGCCGTGGTGCGCAGCGACCTGCTGCGGACGGGACCGCCCGACGGACTGGCGCCCAGGGAGTGGATCTTCGTGCGGGGCCTCGACCGGCCCGATCTCCGTGCCGGTGAATACCTGGCCGATCTGGTGCCCTCGCTCGATGGAGCCGCCCCCGTGGTGGCCTTCCAGGCGGTGGTGCTGCTGCAGCGGCCGGCAGCCGGGCCCGCCTGGCAGGTGCGCGAACGCCGGATGCGGGCCCGCTGCGCCGAACGCCGCCTGGAGCTGCTGGATCCTGCCGGTGCCTGGGTGGCGTATGCCGGCACCCCTGATCCGGAGTCTCCAGCTCGGCTGGCCTGGATCTGCCGCAGGGCCGTCACCCCATGAGGCCCGTACGGGCCGAGGGAGGGTGCGGCCGCTGCCGTCTTCAGGAGCTGCCGCCATGGTGATCCTTCTGCCCGGGCTTGGTCTCCTTGCGCTCCTGGGTGGGACGGCCCTTCTGGCCTGGCGAGCCTGGCGGCGGCGCCAGCACTTCGCGCCCCTGCGGCGGCTGCCCTCGCCGCCGGGGCTGCCCCTGCTCGGCCATCTGCCGGCGGTGCTGGCCGCCGTGCGCCGCAAGCGCTTCTTCCAGCTCCTCCATGACTGGAGCCAGGCCTACGGCCCGGCCTATGTGTACTGGGCCGGCAGGCCGGTGCTCGTGCTCAGCCGTCCTGCCCTGATCGAGTCCGCGATCGTGCAGGGGATGCGCTCCGGCTGCCTGATCCGCTCGCCCGCCATGCGGCGGGCCTGGAATGACATGCGCGGTCCGATCCTGATCGGCGAGGAGGGGGCGGAATGGCAGTGGCGCCGCCGTTCCTGGAATCCCGGCTTCACGGCCGCCAGCACCGCCGCCCATCTGCCGCTGCTCGAGCAGGCCAGCGCCCAGGTTCTGGAGCGGATCGCGCAGGCACCGGCCGGGCAGGCCATCGCGCTGGATCCCCTCTTCGTGGAGATGGCGATGCGGGTCATCGCCACCCTGATGCTGGGCATCCCCCTGCAGGCCGGGGCGGAGAGTCCGGAGGGCCCTCGCCTGGATGTGGCCCGCGCCTACCAGGCCATGGGGGTGCTGGGCCGCCGCTTCTTCCGGATGGCCACCGGCGAGAGCCCCTGGATGAAATATCTGCCCACCCGGACCTCCCTGGCCTACTGGGCCGCCCGCCGCCAGCTGGAGGATCTGCTCGCCCCGCGGGTGGCGCTTGCCCTGCGCCTGCGGGAGGGGAACGCAGGCGAGGAGGCGGGCCTCAGCCCCCTGTTCCGCCAGTCGCTGCTGGTGCGGATCGCAGCCAGGGAGCCCCGCTACGACCAGGACAGCCTGCTGGCGGAGACCATTGAATTTCTGATCGCCGGCACCGACACCACCGCCCACACCCTCTCCTTCGCTGCGGGCACCCTGGCCCTCCACCCGGACGTGCTGGCCCGGGTGAGGCAGGAGGTGGATCAGGCCTGGGAGCGCCATGGCGGCCTCACACCGGCCTGCATCGGCGCGCTGGATCTGGTGCGGGGGGTGATCAGGGAGACGCTGCGCCTGTTTTCGGTGGCCTCGGGATCCACGGCTCTGCAGGTGGTGAAACCGACCCATCTGGAGGGGGTCGGCAGGGTGCCGGTGGGAACCACGGTGACCTGGTCGATGCAGGGTGCCGGACGCGACCCGGAGGCCTACCCCAGGCCCCTGGAGTTCCTGCCCGAACGCTGGCTGCCGGGCGGTCCGGAGGGCCCCGCCCCTCCGATGATCGACTTCGGCTCCGGTCCGCACCGCTGCATCGGCGAACACCTGGCGATGCTGGAGGCCACGGTGATGCTGGCCCAGCTGCTGCGCCACACCACCTGGGAGCTGGTCAACGGCCCGGCGTCGCTGGAGAACCAGCGGCAGAACCTGCTGATCTATCCCGCCGACGGCATGCCCGTGCGGGTCCGGCGCCGGGGAGAGGCGGGATGGTCATGAGCTGGGGAAGGGTCGGAAGCTCAAGGGCGCGTACTTGTCGATCGTGACGGTCCAGGCCGTTGATCCCAGGGCCTGCAGCTGCTGCAAGGCCGCCTCGGTGTCGCCTCCGGCGATCCAGGCGGCCTTGAGCGCGGGGAGTTGCGCGCTCATCGCCTCCATCGGCATCACCACGAGCAGCAGGCTGGCGTCGCCGGCGGCTCGCCGCAGGGGCCCCTGGTCGCTGCGTTGCCAGACGCGCAGCAGCAGCTCGAGCGCCAGGCCACGGCCCTCCTCGCCGGGATCCTCGCGGCCGGCGGCCGCGGCGGGGAGGGATCGACCGGCCAGCGGCAGGGCCCGCGTGCCGTTCTGTTCCAGGAAGGCCAGGGCGATCAGGTAGGGCGTATCCGCCATGGGGAGACCAACTGCGACGCCCTCACCCTGACGCAGGACCAGGCCGCCAGGATGTCCCCATTTGCGGGTAGACGCCTGGAAGCGCGAATCCATAAGGTGATGCCGTCCGATCCGAAAGGACCTCGAAAGGACTGATCCAGCCGCACAATCCCGCATCCAGCCATGCCATCAGAAAGCCTTCACTCTGATGGTGTCGCGGACGGCATTCAGGGGCTTCTCTGAGATGGTGGAACTGGCTTCTGGCTTCGACCTGTTGGGCCATGTGCCGGCGGATGGGTGTTGCGATCTGACTCCTGCTGATGTCAATTTCCGGCTTGATGACGACTGAAGTCTCCACTTTCACGACCACCATGACGATCGGTGAGCTTGAGGCCAGCTATCCCCTCTATTGTCGGGCTCTGCGCATTCTGATCCAGGAGGGAAAATCCCTCAACAAGATCAAGCGCACCGTCTGCTGGTCCAGGCTCACCAGCCTGCACACCTGCCTGCCGCGTCGGTATCGGGATCCGGAGCATCTCTACTTCGTGCTCAGGCGCGAGGTGGAGCCTGAGGGTGCCGCGGGATGCTCACCAGCATCGCCATCAACAGCAGGCTGATCCACGCCATCGGCGCGCTCAGGAGGGACATCCTCACCTCCACGGACCATGCCGCCTGGACGCGGCTGCATGCACACGGATGCATTGTCCGCCCATGGGGACCGTGATCCAGACATCAAGCTCCTAGACTGAATTCATCAGGGCCGTTAGCACAATGGATACCACCATCACCCCTGGTTCGCCGGTAGCCCATCCACACGCCGCCCGCGCCTCCTGTCTGGGGCGGACGTGCATGAAGTGGACCTCGGATGGCGAACTCTCCGACATCGACATTCAGCTGATCCTGCAGCGCTTGCGCGAGGTGGATGCCCAGGTGGAACCTGTCTGAAACTCCCTGCCCGGGCAGCCTGCCAGTGGGCTGTAGGGTGAGCGGTGGAGCTTGATTCCCAGGCCTTGCGTTGCATGCACGTTCGCGCAACACACGCAAGTCCCCTTTCGCCATGGACTTCACCCCATACCTCACCGGTTTTCAGGCGGGTAGCGCCGATGAGCGACTGCTTTCCCTGAAGCTGGACGGCCAGGTGGCCCTGGCCATGAAGGGCCGCCTGTTCCTGCGCTCCATGTGTGCGAACTTTGCCGATCCAGTCCAGATCGGTTGTGCTGTCACGGACGAGAAATCCTGCCTTGATTACCTCTCCCGGGCACCCTTCAGTCTGCTGATCTGCACGGACTACCTGGAGCAGGGAAGTGGTTTCGAGCTGGCTCGGCACGCCAAGGAGACCCGGCCGGGCCTGAGGGTGATCGTGCTCGCCCTCGGCGATGTCATTCCGGCGGAGTATGCCGAGGTCGCCTGGCTGGATGCCGTGGTGGCCGAAGCGGATTTCGTCGAGGATCAGCATCCCCTGCAGGCCGCTGTGCTGGCTGTGATGGGGAACCACGCCTACAGGAGCCCATCGCTGCGCAGTGGCACGTTGCCGTACCTCAGCTGCCCGCGACTCACGCCCAGGGAATATGAGGTGCTTGATCTGCTGGCCAGCGGGATGAGCGACCGCGAGATGGCGGAGGCCCTGGTGATCTCCGAGGAGTCGGCTCGCACCTACACCAAGCGGCTCCTGCGCACCCTGGGGGTGCACAACCGCCTGCAGGCCGTGCTCAAGGGGATGCGCTGCGGCATGGTGAATCTCTGAGGTCCGCCGGCCAGAGCCGTGAGCTCCGGAGCGATCCCCGACCAGCCTTCACCGACCAGGCTCCATCGATGAGCTGACGCGTCAGCCAGGCAGCTCCCTGCCCATGCAGCTCGCCGGCTGCGCCTCCTGCGCGGGCCTCAGCATTCCCGAGCCCGTGAGCAGCGGTCTCTGGCGTGTGTGCTGCTGGCGCTCCTGGTGGTGGCGCTGGTGTCGGGCTGCTTCATCGACATCACCAACTCCCTGGTGATCCAGGGGTTCCTCAGGCGGATCGGCTGATGCCGCTCGCCTCGGCCGCCAGCCGATCCAGTTCCCCCTGCATGTGGGCCACCACCTGCTCGTAGCAGGCCTGCACATAGCCCCGGTCGCGGCTGGCCTCATAGCCCGTGCGCGGGAACACCACCGGGGCGCACACCCGTGTGTGGATCGCGGCCGGCAGGGGCAGGTTCGGCAGCGGGCCCACCCCGAGCCCCCACGGCAGACCGAGGTAGAGCGGAAACACCTCCGGGTCGAGGCCCAGCAGCCACGGCATGCCCAGCGCGTGCAGGCGCCGGGCCTGGGCCGTGCAGTCCTCCAGCACCACCAGGGTGTCGTGAGCGCCCCAGGAGATCAGCGGCATCACCGGCAGTTCCTGCCACAGGGCCAGGCGGATGAAGCCGGTACGGCCGCGGAAGTGGATCCGATCCCGCAGCCGGTGGGGCCGGAAGGCATCCTCGCCGCCGCCGGGATACACCAGCAGGCTGTGGCCCTGGCGCAGCACGGCCAGGGCCTGACGCGGGTGAAAGGGCACGGCACCCACCCGGGCGGCCAGCTCGGCCATGCCGGGGTACGCCTTCCACACCTTGGCGTGGGTCAGGCCGTACACCTGCCGCTGCACGCCATAGCGGCGGATCCAGTCCACCAGGAACATGGGCAGATCGGGGGTGGCCAGGCCACCGTTGTGGGAGCCCACCAGCAGCACCTGGCCCTGGCTGGGCATGTGCTCCCAGCCGCTGGTGCGCACCCGGAAGTAGTGGCGGTAGAACCACTCCCACACCGGCATCAGCCGGCGGATCACGCCGGGGTCACGCCGCAGCGCCGGCGGGGGAAGCGTTGGCAGGGACGCTGGCACGGACGGTGACACGGTTGACGGCACGGGTGGTGGGGGCGGTGGAAGGGGGGGAGGACGCTGACCGCCGCCACCACCGCTGATCCTCCCTGGAATCCTGGCGGCATTCGCTGCGGATCCCCCACAGTGGGCGCACTGGGCCTGCTGCGCGCCCTGATCGATGCCCCGGTCTCTGGCGGAAGCCGCTGATGGGGTGGTCGTGGGGGGGGGGTCTCGCCGGCCTGGTGGCGGCCCGAACCGTGCAGGAGGCGGGCCGCGGTGGCCCAGCTGCCCGAAGGGCATCCCCACCACCATCCCGCCGCCGCCCTCGATCGGCAGAGCTTCCGGCACGGGATCGACGTGCACACCCCTACCCCCTTCGCCGCCTGGCACTTCGCCTCCTTCTGCCGCGCTGTGGGGTTCCTCGGTCCGGCCGAGCCCGGGCCGGGCTTCATTGAGGGGGTGGTGCGCAGTGGTGAGGCGGCGGCTGAGCCTCAGGGCCGGCCGCCGTTCTGCGGAGCCCCCTCTCCGGCGGTTTCCGGCTGCGGGGGTTCCCCGCGCTCGGGTTGCCGGACCTCGGCTTGCGTGAGCTCGGCTTGCTTGAGCTCAGCCTGCTGGCGCTCAGCCTCCTGCCGGTCGAGGCAGGTGGAGCACAGCACGCGACCTTTCTGCTGCAGGTAGTGCCGCAGTGAGCGCTCGATCTGCACGCCGCAGCCGGCACAGGAGAAGAGGGGGCTCATCGGCGCTGGCGTTGACCGCTGCTGCGGGAAGTCTGTCGGTCGCCGGGGCCCGGCTGGCCCACAGGCCCCAGGCTGGGTCAAAGGGCTGGCTGTGAAGGACGGCCTCCCGCACCCCCTCGCTTCCGTGGCCCTTCGGGCGCAGGGGGTCGGGTCTTTGGGCCGTGTCCACGATCCAGGGCGAACGCCATCAGGAGCAGAAGGAGGGCACCGCGACGGGACACCGGCCAGATCTGCAAGAGTCCTGGGGAACGGGTGCCCCGCGATGGACAGCAGCATGGAGGTGCTGAGCCTCTTCCCCCGCTACCTGTTGAAGGGAGCGCTGGCCCCGGAGGCGTTGCGGGCTCTGCAGCAGCTGGCGCATCAGGTGCTGACCGATCCGCAGTCCGCCCCCGATGCCTCGGTGAAACTGGCCGGTCAGCTGTCGCTGCAACGGGAGCTGGGGCCCCAGTACCCGCCGGTGGTGGACCTCTGCGCCGATGTGCTGTTGCCGGCCTGTGAGCGCTGGATCCGCCATGTCGTGGATCAGCAGCCGCCCGAAGCCCGCGGTCCCTGGGCCGAGGGGCGCTATCGCCTGCAGTTGATCGACATCTGGCTGAATGTGCAGCGAGCCGGCGATTACAACCCGACCCATACGCACGGGGGCACGTTTTCGGGGGTGGTGTTTCTCGAGGTGCCCCCCCAGATCAACGCCGAACGCTTCGACGGCCAGCTCTGCTTCTACGGCCCGGAGGACTGGCACATCCAGAGCTTTCGCACCGGCATGGCCCACTACGTCGTGCCGGTGCCGGGTGAGTTCTACGTGTTCCCGGCCTGGCAACCCCATTCCGTCGCCCCCTTCCGCGGAGACGGCGACCGCCTTTCCCTGGCCTTCAACGTGGTGGCCCTGCCCCAGCAGCCTGCGGCGCGGCCTGGGCCGGTGGTGGAAGGCAACATCTCGCTCTCGACAGCCCGCCGCAAGCCGGGCGGTTTCGGCTGAATTCCGTCAGCCGGCCCATCCTCGGGAGAGCGTCGGTGTCCGGATCACCCATGCCAGCCAAGCCCGGCCGCGGCCCTGCCAGCCAGTCGTCCACCATCCCCGCGGGCAGCGGGGAGGAGCTCGCAGGTCTGCCCCTGCCGGAGCTGACCCGGCGCCTGGACACCTCACCGCGGGGTCTGGACAGCGCCGAGGCCGCCCGCCGACTCGAGCGCTGCGGCCCGAACGAACTGCCGCACCAGACACTCTCCCCCTGGCGCCTGCTGCTGGGCCATCTCTGGGGGCCCATCGCCTGGATGATCGAACTGGCGGCCCTCCTCTCCGCCCTGGTGCGGGACTGGAGCGATCTGGTGCTGATCCTGGTGCTGCTGGGCGCCAATGCCCTGGTGGGCTTCTGGGAGGAGTTCAAGGCGGGCCATGAGATCGAAGCGCTGCAGGCCCAGCTGGCGCTCGAGGCGCTGGTGCGTCGGGATGACACCTGGAGCCTGAGGCCGGCCCGGGACCTGGTTCCCGGCGATGTGATCCGGTTGCGGATCGGTGTGATCGTGCCGGCGGATGCCCGTCTGCTGGAGCCCGGGCCGCTGGAGGTCGACCAGTCCCCGCTCACCGGCGAGTCGCTGCCCGTGGAGCGGACGGAGGGGGATGGGGTGCTCTCCGGATCGATCGTGCGCCGCGGCGAGGCCGATGCCGTGGTCTACGCCACCGGGGCGGGCACCTTCTTCGCGCGCACGGCCCGGCTGGTGGAGGCCGAGCCGCCGCCGAGCCACTTCCAGCAGGCCGTGCTGAAGATCGGCGACTACCTGATCGTGGTGGCGCTGCTGCTGATCACCCTGATCCTGCTGGTGGCCCTGTTCCGGGGGCACGGCATGGTCGAGACCCTGCGCTTCGCCCTGGTGCTCTGCGTGGCCTCCATCCCCGTGGCCATGCCGACCGTGCTCTCGGTCACCCTGGCGGTGGGGGCGGAGCGACTGGCCCGCCGGCGGGCCGTGGTGACCCGGCTCGCCGCCATCGAGGAACTGGCGGGCATCGACATCCTCTGCTCCGACAAGACCGGCACGCTCACCCAGAACCGGCTGAGCCTCGGCACACCGTTCTGCCTGCCGGGCTGCGGACCGGACCATCTGATCCGCTGCGCCGCCCTGGCCTCCCGCCAGGAGGACCACGATCCGATCGATGCGGCGGTGCTGGCGGCACCGCAGGCCGGCACCGCGGCGGACACGTTGCGGCTGGAGGCGTTCGCGCCCTTCGATCCGGTGCGCAAGCGCACGGAGGCCACGCTGGTGGAGCCCGGCGGGCGGCGCTTCCGGGTGAGCAAGGGGGCGCCCCAGGTGCTGCTGGCGATGGCGGCCAATGCCGTGGAGGTGCGCGAGGCGGTGGATCAGGCCGTGGAGGGGTTCGCCTCCCGGGGGTTCCGCTCGCTGGCGGTGGCCGAGGCGGAAGGGGAGGAGCCCTGGCGGTTCCTGGGGGTGCTGCCGCTGTTCGATCCGCCACGGGACGACAGCCTCACGACGCTTGCCGAGCTCCGGGAGCTGGGCATTGCCACCAAGCTGATCACCGGGGATCAGGTGGCGATCGCCCGCGAGATGGCGGGCCAGCTCGGGCTGGGTACGGCGATCCTGCCGGCGGAGGTGCTCGAGGAAGCCACCGCCGGCCCCGTTCACGATCCCGGCGAGCGGATCGAGCGGGCCGACGGCTTCGCCCAGGTGTTTCCGGAGCACAAGTACCGGATCGTGGCGCTGCTGCAGCGGCGGGGTCACCTCGTGGGGATGACCGGCGACGGCGTCAACGATGCGCCGGCCCTGAAGCGCGCCGACGCCGGCATCGCCGTCTCCGGTGCCACCGACGCCGCCCGCAGCGCCGCCGACATCGTGCTGCTCACCCCCGGGCTCAGCGTGGTGGCGGCGGCGATCCGCGAGAGCCGGCGCATCTTCCAGCGCATGCACCACTACGCCATCTATCGCATCGCCGAGACGATCCGGGTGCTGGTGTTCATGACCTTCTCGATCCTCATCTTCGACTTCTACCCGCTGTCGGCGTTGATGATCGTGCTGCTGGCGCTGCTGAACGACGGCGCCATCCTCGCGATCGCCTACGACCGCACCCGCTGGTCTCCCCGGCCTGTGCGCTGGCAGATGCCGGTGGTGCTGGGGGTGGCCACCGCCCTGGGCCTGGCCGGCGTGGTCGCCACCTTCGGCCTGCTCTGGCTGGGCGAGGTGGTGTTCGCCCAGCCGCGGGAGTTCATCCAGACCCTGCTCTACCTCAAGCTCTCGGTGGCCGGGCACCTGACGGTGTTCGTCGCCCGCACGGTGGGCCCCTTCTGGTCGGTGCGGCCGGCCCTGCCGCTGCTGCTCGCCGTGGTCGGCACCCAGCTGCTCGCCACCCTGGTGGCGGTGCACGGCCTGTTCATGGCCCCGATCGGCTGGGGCTGGGCCCTGCTGGTGTGGGGCTACTCGCTGGTGTGGTTCCTGCTGGAGGATCGGGTGAAGCTGCTGGCCTACCAGCTCTTCGGCCATCAGCCCACCCTGCTGCGCCGGCGCCCGAGCCGGAACCGCCCTGGGCCGAACCGGCAGGGGATCGGCTGAGGCCGAGGCGCCGCCTTCCTCCTTGGCTCAACGCACCACCAGGACTGCTGCTGAACAGTTCCGCATCGATGCCAGGGAGAAGCCGCACTTCCCGGAACTGCTGCACTGGCATGCCGCGACCACTTCTTGGCTGCGCCAGGGGCAGGGCGTGGCGCTGGGCTGCTGTGGCAGCGCAGATTGCCATGGCCACTGGAGTGCTGGCCACTTGAAGTCCGTCACCACCCATGACCATTCCATCACCATCAGCCCTGTCAGCTGAACAGCCTTGAGGGACTACTGGGAATATATGCCTAACGTCAAGCTCGGCACATCAAGCTCAGCGGCTGGCAGTATGCGAGTCAGTTGCAGATGCACACTGGGTTCCAGGCCGCTGAAGCTTGATACTACGCTGCCAAACTATTCGGCCACCACCAGTACAAACGTTGACCAGCGGAATATGCCGCCGTTGGGGAGATCAGTGAAATCAACTTCTTCGGGGCCATGCATCCAAGTCTTCTGACCGCGAACGCCAGCAAACAAGAACGGCTCTGTCTTGCCCATCTTGACCGAGAAAATTGTATTCTCGCCGCTCATCGTTTGCTTGACCTTGCAAGGCCCTTCGTATAAGGCGACCTGGGCCGCGGTGTTAGTGAGCTTGCAGGTGGCTCGTTCCCTGAAGGTCTGTGCGCTCACGCTCCCGGCGATTGCCAGGACAGTTGTGATGCCAACGAGTGCGTTTCTAAGCATGAAGCAAATCTTTGATGGGAGCCCTTTGGTTGTCAAATTGACAACTCCATCACATTGCTCTGCGTCTGCGCCAAATTGCAATGCGCTAGTCCAGTTCATGAAGTGTGCCCAGGTTTTTCAGTGATTTCGGCTTTTGAAGGCCTGTTCCAGTCCGCCTATCGGTGTCCTATCGGTGTGAGTGCTTGGGCTGATTCCAGTGCAACCAATCTTGCGCAAACGAATTCTCCGCGCTGCATGGCGCGATCTGCGAGCTGCTTCAATTCTGCGGCCCACGCTTTGCGTCCCCAGGCTTTGCCCAGGCCCCGATGGTGGGACTGCAAAACCAGGCAGGAGCCAGCAAGAGTCGTCAAGAGCAACCCTCATTGAGAGGCTCTAAGCTGTGCCAGTCCATGTGCACTCATGGCTTACGGCTGGTGTTGCCTTGGCCCCCTGCCATGGCAACGCAAGCCCCTGCGCTGACCACCTCGCCCCTCTGCTTCATGATGACATCAGCTACGGCCAGGAGCTGTTCGATGTCGTTGAGATCCATCGCCGTGAGCAAGGGCTGAGCACCCCTGCCAAGGCGATTCACGCCCTGCCCGAAGGCGGCCCTGGCTATGTCAGACGCTCGGGCATAAAAAAGGGTCGGCACTACCCGACCCCTACGGACAACCACCAATAAATTGGTGCATGACTCTATCCAGTCCCACTGCTCCCGACAGCGGACACCCTCAGTAATCCGTCAGCATCGTCACGACGTTCGAGCGTCACGACTGCTGCACCATCGATGAAGTCTGGAACTCGCAGCCTTTTTGCCCGAGCCGTGGCGCAGATCTCAGTTCGCTTATGAAAGCGCCCTGGCTTCAAGACTACCCCGCCTCCCTGAATCGCAACGGATCTTGCTCCGGTATGGCGATCCATGTGCATCTGCTGGTCACCGATGAAAACCGCGCGTCACGCGGTAGTCACATGGTCGCGCCCATGCCCATGCCCTTGCCCTTGAACCTTGAGAAGCTGACCCGCTTCTTGCTGCGGGGCCTGCGCATGGGCGCCAGCACGGTGGCGGTCGTTGAGTTGCTGCGGAGCGATCATCGGTGCCCCAAGATCCCGAGGGCTGATCTGCAGCTCGGCGTAGCCGGTGGCTGGATCCAGCTCCCGCCGAAACTGCCAATCCGGCAGCAGTCCCACCACCAGCTCGGCCGTGGTGCGGACCAGCGAGCCGGCGCCGAGGTGACCGCCGATCACACTTCCGTTGGTGTCAGCAATGGCGATATGCAGGTGGGCTGCATCGGTCGAGAGCGTGCCGGCCAAAGAAATGATCTCCAGATCGCCCTGGATCCTGGTTGGTTCAGATGCTCCCGCAAAGCGCAGCTGGGCCACTGAGAGGCTGCCGATGCCGCTGATCAGACACCCTGCCCGCTCCTCCCGCTGACGCATCCAGACTTCAAGGATCTGGCGCAGATCGTCGCCGGGGCTGAGGCGCAGCGGCACCACCTTCATGCCCCCTGCTGCTGCCATGCGTGAACTGCTCTTCGGCACCCGCCTTGCCCGGAACTTCTGGGCATGACTGAGTCCAACGGCGGGGCGATCAAGCCTGTCCCCCGCATCCAGCGCTGCCCCAACAGTGCTCACGGCGGCCCAGGGGTGGAGTCGGAAAGCCAGAGATACCTTGTCGATGGAACGTTGGATTCACTGATAGGGGGCTGTATCCCAGTAGACAAATATTGACTGCTCGGCCAACCGGTAGATATGGATATTGCCATTGTCCTGGAGCTCGCGCGTTGCCGGCTTGTCATTGGCATCGAGATAGGCATTGGCTTTGCTGCCGTCGGGGGTCAGCTCAACGCGTTGGCCATTGTTGAGCTGGATGCTCACAAAACCCTGCCTTTGTGAAAAGGTGCACAACCCAGAGGAGGTGGCCCGATCCTCACCCTTCGGAAATACATCGCAGCGAGCCTTGACCGTATCGGCCTGCACAGGAAGCGCGGAAAACATTCCACCAAAACTCAGCAAGGTGGCACTCAGCAGCGGAGCGAAGCAGTTACCGAGTCTTGCAACAGTATGCATCAGATTGATCCTGGGAATGCGGGATGAGTGGGTCAACGTGACTGTAGGACTGGGGTTGGTCGGCAGCCAGTTGCTCAAGGGGTTCAGGAGGAGTCCCAGGGTTGTGCTCACTCCCACCCGTTTTGCAGCATCGCCACCAGGGCCCAAAGCCCAGGGCCGGTGAAAGGAGCACCGATCGGCAACAGAACCACCCGGCTGGCTACGGTCTCGCAAGCGGGCGTCTGGGTCAGCCCGGTGACCCTTCACCATCATCGGTGATGCCACCCAGGAACCGACATGGAAGGGGGGCTGACCCTTCGGGTTCATGGCTGTGGGCGCGGTTTCCCCGATCAGGTTGTTGCCGGCCCCACTGGCGGCGGCAGTCTTGGCCTGGTGCGTACCCGCCGCTGCTGTGCCTCCACCGCCGCAACAGAGCGCCGCGAACTGTTCCACACCCACCTACGCCAGTGACCAGCTGGTGTGTGCCGATCCGGTTCTGCGGGCACTTGATCGGAGCATGGTCGATCTGTTGGCAGTTTCCAGCTCGGCAGCACCGGCTCCGGGGCTGCACTGGTTTGAACCGCAGCAGGAGTGGTTCCGCAGGAGGAGCCGGTGCGCCTTCTCGGCGCGCCATGCCGCCTGCCTGAGGGCCGCCTACACCGAGCGGATCGAGCTGCTCTCTGCCCAGGCAGGGCGGTCGGCCAGCCAGGGCCCCCCGGGACGACCGGCGATCTGCCACGACGCTCCCTGGGGCAATGGGCATGTGCGGCTTCACGGGGGTGATGAGCGCCCGCTCACCATCGCGGACTGGCGCGGCACGGTCGTCGTGGTGGCCACCGCCCTCGAGCCTCGGGATGACTGGTCGCCCTTTCTTCGCGTCGTCAGGGAGAACGACGGGATCCGGATCGAACCCATGGAGGGCAGCGCGATTCTCTGCCGGGTCGTTCACGATCAGCGTTCCGGAAAGACGGCCCCGCATGGGAATCGCTCACCGTGGATCCCCTCCCTGAGGACCATTCGATGAGATGATTGTCGTGGTGAGTGGTGGACCCGCCTTGCCAAGACTGGCGAGGGTTCGTTGACCTCACAGCAGGGCAATCAGCGCGATGGGGGCCACGATCGCCAGCTGCATCAGCGGCACCACGATCACCGTGAAGCGCTGCTCCATCCGGTACTCGGCCACGGTGTGGAACGTCCAGCTGTCAACCGCGAAGCACCCCACGCCCGCCAGGGACAGCGCCGCGGTGAAGCCCAGCAGGCTCCAGGCCCGCCACCGCGAACGCCGCCACCGCGAACGCCGCAGTCGCGTGGCCAGCGCCGCCAGTGCCAGGTACGGACTCACGGCCAACAGCAGGAAGGGGATGTCATTTCCCCGCAAGCTGGGAACGCTGGTGAGGGCGAAGAGGAGGGTGAGCATGGCCGCGCACCCGCACGCCCCCATGGTGAACCGGGCCGGCAGTTGGGCATGCTCAACCATGGGTCGATGTTGTGTGGCTGGTGTCGGAATGGCCGATGGCGAATCGCGAGGTGGCGGTGAAGCCAGGATTGCCGCGGTCTGCGCGGTGGGGTTGTTTCTGCTCTCAACAGCCCTAGCGCTGGCAGGAGCGGACTGGCCACCACCGCGACCAGCCGGAGTCACGCAGAGGCGACAGTTACGAAAGCCTTCATCGCCGAGGAATCTTTCGGCTACTGGCGCGGTTGGTGCCGGTATTTCAGTGATGGAAAACCTTCTTCCCGCTCAGAGCTATCCCTTGAACGCCATTGTTCGTCCGCTTCCTCCTCTCCGCCACAGTGCCGCCACCGCAAGCGCCCTCGTCCGAGACAGCGCCGGCATCTGCCTCAGCGTCCGGGCCGCCGGAGGCGCCGGATGAGGGCGGTCCCCGCAACTGGAAGGTGGTCAGCGACGGCGTGAACCTGCGCGAGCAGCCTTCCACCTCCTCTGCTGTGGTCACCAGAGCGGATGGCAGGAAGCCGGAGCTGTATTTCCGCATGGGCGAGGCGATCAAGGCTGACACAAGCCAAGCCGACCAAAGCGGCGGCCTTCTCCACCAGCAAGGAGGCTGGTGTGCACACAATCAAGGTCGGGAAGGAGCGCTACGAGGTCTTTGAGGCGGTGGTCTGTGGGGGTGAATCAGCTTTTGCCGCCAGTGGGGCCCTGTCAGCTGCTTGACGGCACCGCCGTGGAGCGAGGGCACACTGACTGTTCAGGTTGTGTGCAAGCTGCCGAAGATGGGGCCCTGGAGGGAGCCCACGCGATCCCTGAGAACCCTTGGAATGACTGGTACGCCCCCTGATGGATTCGAACCATCGACCGGCTGCTTAGAAGGCAGCTGCTCTATCCAGCTGAGCTAAGGGAGCAAGCAGGCCGGCGCGGCAGGCCGGTTGGGGGCATTGTGGCAGCCCTGCCGGGGGCGGCGCCTACAGTGACCTGCTGCTCCGTGTTCGATCTGGCGATGGCGGCGACCCGGCTTTCCGATGGCCAGAAAGAAGAGATCGTGCGGCGGTACCGGGCGGGGGAAACCAGCACCGAGCTGGCCCAGGCCTTCGCCTGCAGTGCCAACACCGTGAGCCGGGTGGTCAAGGCGGCCCTGGATCCGGCCGACTACGAGCGGCTCAAGCAGCAGCGGGGCAAGGGAGCCCGAAGCGCCCCGCCTCCGGCACCCGAGCCCGTCGCCGATTTCGTCCCCACCGAGCCGAACGGCGCGGATGAGGCCTCCGATCAGGAGCCCGACCAGGAGCCCGATCCGGAGGACGAGGAGTGCGGGGTGCTGGCCATTGATGACGCCGATGATTTCGGTGATGACAGCGCGGACGACGACGACGGCGATGACGGCGACGAGGTCGATGCCGACGCCGATGCCGAAGTGGATGAGGCCCAGTTCGTGGCCGTGCCGGTGCTGGCGGCGGACCAGGCGCAGCAGCCGGTGCAGTGCCGCCCGTTTGCCGATGCGACGCTGCCGGAGAGCGTCTACATGCTGGTTGACAAGACCGTCGAGCTCCAGGCCCGCCCCCTGCGGGAGTTCACCGAACTGGGCCACCTTCCGGTCGACGAGGAGGAGCGTCAGGCCCTGATGGTGTTCGTCAATCCACGCCAGGCCAAACGCCTCTGCGGCCGCAGCCAGCGCGTGATCAAGATCCCCGACACACGGGTGCTTGAGCGGACGGCCCCTTACCTTCTGGCCCAGGGCATCAGCCGGGTCGTGATCGAGGGCAGCCTCTATGCCCTGCCGGGGGCCTAGTCGGCCAGGGAATCCTCGTTTGCGCGCGGCAGCAGCAGCGCCGCGCTGCTGCCGCCGCTGATCACCCCCACCACCAGTGCCAGACCCACCAGGAAGCCTGCCGGCAGGGGTGCGGTGCTGCCGAACCCCAGCCACAGCCTCGGGCGCTCCTCCAGGTTCTGGGCCCCCAGGCAGAGCAGCACCAGCAGCAGGCCGCCGCCGAGCAGGCTGGCCAGCACCAGTCGCAGCCGCAGAAGCATCGGGGTCGAGTCCGGGATGGCTGGAGTCTGCCGCCTCAGCCCTCCTGATGCAGCAGCGCGTAGAGCGCCCGGCGGCTGTGGCCGCTGCGTTCGGCCAGGGTGCGGGCCGCGTCCTTGCCGCTCAGCCCCCCCGCCACCAGGGCCTGCAGCTCCCGGCGCAGGGTGTCGGGCTCCCAGGTGGGAGGTGCCGGGGCGGGGGCCCCTCCCAGCACCAGGGTGCATTCCCCCTGGGGCGGTGTGTGGCGAAAGTGCTCGAGGGCGGCCTGCACCGTGGGCCCCACCTGCTCCTCGTGCCGCTTGGTGAGTTCGCGGGCCACGCTCAGGGGGCGATCGCCGAGCACCGCCAGCAGATCCTCCAGCAGCTCCAGCAGGCGGTGGGGCGCCTCGAACAGCACCAGGGTGCGCTCCTCGCCGGCCAGCTCCTCCAGGCGCCGGCGGCGCTGGGCCGGCTTCGGCGGCAGGAACCCCTCGAAGCAGAAACGGCCGCAGGGCAGACCGCTGCTCACCAGGGCGGTGGTGACGGCGCAGGGCCCCGGGACGCAGATCACCGGCAGCCCCAGCGCCCGGGCGGCCGCCACCAGCGCCTCGCCCGGATCGGAGATGCCGGGCAGCCCCGCATCGCTGATCACCGCCACCGCTTCCCCGGCCTGGAGGGCCTCCAGGAGTTCGGGCAGGCGCGCGGCCTGGTTGTGCTGGTGGAAGGGCACCAGTCGCGGGCCGTGGTCGCGGCTGCGCAGGCCGAGCTGGTGCAGCAGCAGGCCGCTGCGGCGGGTGTCCTCGCAGGCGACCCGATCCACCCCGCCCAGCACCTGCCGCGCCCGGGGGGAGAGGTCGCCGAGGTGGCCGATCGGGGTGCCGACCAGGTAGAGCACGCCGGGAGCCGGTTCGCCCGCGGTGGGGGCCGCGCTGGCGTTTTCCGTCATCGGCGACACCCCTCAGCGACAGCGGCGGCGATGGACAGCCCGGTCGGGGGCTCCTGCATGGGGCTCCTGCACAATGCAGCTTCCAGCGCTTCCATGATGCCGGCCTCCCTCACCCTGCCTTCCGGCATCGCCCTCGACACCCTGCTGGTGGAGCTGCGGCGGCTGAGCTGGGGAGCCGCCGACATCCTGCGGGCCTACGCCCGCGGTGAGCAGCCGCCCCACGGTTTCCCACCGGCGCTCAGCGTCGATGCCGGGGGTGAGGGCCCCGTGAGCGCCGCCGATCTGGCGGTGAACCGCTGGCTGCTGGATGGCCTCGCCCAGGCCTTCCCCGACGCCGACTGGACCCTGCTCAGCGAGGAGACCGCCAAGGAGCAGCTCACCGAGGGGGAGCCGCTCGCCGCCGACTGGCTCTGGATCCTCGATCCGCTCGACGGCACCAAGGACTTCCTGCAGGGCACGGGCGAGTACGCCGTGCACCTGGCGCTGGTCAAGGCCGGCACCCCCGTGCTGGGGGTGGTGCTGCTGCCCGAGATGGAGGAGCTCTGGCTCGGGGTGGTGGCCGGCGAGGCGGGGGAGGCCTGGTGCGAGAACCGGGCGGGCGATCGCTCCCCGGCGCGCTTCAGCGACCGCCGGGCACCGGGGGAGCTGGTGCTGGTGGCCAGCCGCAACCACCGCGACGCGAGGCTCGAGCAGTTGCTGGAGGCCCTGGAGCTGGGCGACACCAAGGCGATCGGCAGTGTGGGTGGCAAGGTGGCCACGATCCTGCGGGGGGAGACCGACCTCTACGTGTCGCTCTCGGGCCGCAGCGCCCCGAAGGACTGGGACATGGCCGCCCCCGAGGCGGTGCTGCGGGCCGCGGGCGGGGCCTTCAGCCATGCCGATGGCGCACCCCTGGCCTACAACACCGGCGACGTGCGCCAGGCGGGGTGCCTGATCGCCAGCCATGGCCGGGCCCATGCCGAGCTCTGCGAGCGGGCGGCGGCGGCGATGGCCAGGATCGATCCGGGCTTCCGTGTCTGAGACCACGGCAGGCCTGGGCCGGCCGCGACACCGCCGCTAGGGTCCGCCCAGATGACAGGTGCGAGTGGTTGCTCCAGCGGATCTGCGTAACCCCTTCCGCTGGTATCTGGCGCTGCTGCTGGTGGGGGTGCTGGTCAGCCTGGTGGATGGCCATCCGCTGCTGAAATTCCAGACCCATCGGATCACCGAGGTGCTCCTCGCCGTGGGGCTGCTGGCCTGGTGTTTCAGGCCCCAGTCCCGCAGCTTCTTCGAGAGCCCTTTGATCGGCGGCTGGTACGGCCTGGGCCTGGTGGGGTTTGCGGCGGTGGGCCTGCTGGCCGGGGCGGTGGGGCCGGTGCCCTGGATCTCGGCCGGATTCCTCGGGCTGGCGCTGCTGCAGTTTGCGCTCCTCCCCTTGCTCCAACCGGCCTGGCGGCAGCATCGGGCCGATACGGTGCGGCTGCTGGCGCTGTTCACGGTGGCGCTGGTGGGCATGGATCTGGGGTTCTGGCTGATCACCCAGGCCAACGGGTTCGTCCCCTATGGCTGGGTGCGCCGGCTGCTGCCGGGGGGGGAGGTCTTCCATGTTCCCTACCTCTTTATGAATCCCCGCTGGGCCAACCAGTGCAGTGTGTTGCTCCTATGGACCTTTGTGCCCCTGCTCCAACAGCTGCAGCGTGGGGCGATCCGCCGCTGGCGCGGCTTCTGGTGGGTGATCTGCGCCGCCGTGCCCCTGCTGTGCGTGGCTCAGATCGTGGCCAGCCAGGGGGATGGGGCCTTTCTGGCCGTGGCCCTGGCCACCGGGGTGCTGGCCCTGCTGGCCTGGCGCGGTGACGGGGAGGCTCGCAGGCTCTACGGCACCGCGGTGGTCATGGTCCTGGCGAGCGCCCTCCTGGCCGGGATCGGGGCGATGGCCGTCGACAGTGGCCGCTTTTTCGCAGACCTGGTGACGCGCAATGCCGCCGAGATCACCACCCAGGGGAGTGCTGATTCAAAGCAAAGGCTCGTGAACTGGTTGATCTACGCTCGATCGTCCCTGGGTTCGCCCCTCTGGGGCGTCGGGATTCAGGCGGTGCCCCGCGGTTCGGGGCTGTGCGGGCCCCACAACCTCTGGCTGGCCCTGCTCTACTGGGTGGGGCTGCTGGGCACGGCCTGTGCCACCCTGCTGGCCACGGGCTTCGTCCCGCGCTCCTGGCGGCCGCTGCACCTGCAGCCCATGACGGCGCCGTTTCTGGTGACCCTGTTCACCTACCAGCTGGTGGATGACATCTGGCTGCGCCCCCTGTCGCTGGCCCTGCTGCTGGTGCTGCTGCCGGCCCTGTTGCCGGATGGGGCGACCGATGGCTGGCCGGTGCCCCCCCGGATGGCCCCGCTGCTGCGGCACCTGGCCCTCCCGGCGGTCAGCTACCGCTTCGCGGCCATGCTGGGTCTGTTGCTGATCATGGTGTCGGTGGTGGTTCCCGGAGGGGTCGGCTTCAAGCCTTCCCCGCTGGTTTCGATCCCCGGCAGCAGCTGCCTGCTGTTCTTCTGATCAGGAGGCAGGGGCATCAGACGGGCACCGGTGCATCGGCCTGGGGCACGCCGCGCAGGGTGAGGTTGATGCGGCCGCGGTTGTCGATCTCTCGCACCCGCACCGTCACCTGATCGCCCACGTTCACCACGTCCTCCACCTTCTCCACCCGGGCTTCCGAGAGCTGGGAGATGTGGATCATCCCCTCCTTGCCGGGCAGGATCTCCACGAAGGCGCCGATCGGGATCACGCGGGTGACGCCGCCGGTGAACACCTCACCCTCGGACACGCGGCGGGTGAGGCCCTCGATGATGCGCTGGGCCTCCTCGGCCGCGGCACCGTCGTGACTGGCGATCGTCACGATGCCGCCGTCCTCGATGTCGATCTTGGTGTTGGTGCGCTCGGTGATGCCCTTGATCGTGCGGCCGCCGGGGCCGATCACGGTGCCGATCAGCTCGGGGTCGATACGGAAGCTGAGCAGGCGCGGGGCGTGGGGGCTGAGGGTGTCGCGGGGCTTGTCGATCGCCTCGAGCATCTTCTCGAGGATGTGCAGCCGGGCCGGACGGGCCTGGTTCACGGCCTCGGCCACGGTGCTCACCGCCAGTCCGGTGATCTTCATGTCCATCTGCAGGGCGGTGATGCCCTTCTCGGTGCCGGCCACCTTGAAGTCCATGTCGCCGAGGAAGTCCTCGATGCCCTGGATGTCGGTGAGGATGCGCACCTCCTCGCCTTCCTTGATCAGGCCCATGGCGGCCCCGCTCACCGGCGCCTTGAGCGGCACGCCGGCATCCATCAGGGCCAGGGTGCTGCCGCACACCGAGCCCATCGAGGTGGAGCCGTTGGAGCTGAGGCACTCCGACACCACGCGCAGCACGTAGGGGAAGGATTCCTTGGCGGGCAGCACCGGCACGATGGCGCGCTCGGCCAGGGCGCCGTGGCCGATCTCGCGGCGGCCGGGGGAGCGCATCGGCTTGGTCTCGCCGGTGGAGTAGGGCGGGAAGTTGTAGTGATGCAGGTAGGTCTTCTCGGTGGACGGGTTGAGGTCGTCCATCTCCTGGGCATCGCTGGGGGTGCCGAGGGTGGCGCAGGAGAGCACCTGGGTGAGCCCGCGCTGGAACAGGGCCGAACCGTGCACCCGCTTGGGCAGCACGCCGGCGGCGGCCTGGATCGGGCGCACCTCATCGAGGTTGCGGCCATCCACCCGCTTGCCCTCGCCCACGATCTGGGCGCGCATCAGCTTCTTGGTGAGGCCCTTGTAGGAGTTGCCGAAGGCCTTGCCGCTGGCGGCGGCCCGGATCGGGTCGTCGTCGGCGAGGGCGGTGATCTTCTCGCCGGCCTCAGCCTTGATGGCGTCGAGCTTGGCTTCGCGCTCGGCCTTGCTGAGGCTGAACTGCTTGAGCACCTCACCGATCGCCGCGCTGCATTCCTTCTCCAGGAAGGCGGGCAGGGTGGGGTCTTCGCTGCGCTCTTCGGGGAACACCTGCTCGATGCCCAGATCCTTGAGCAGGTTCTGCTGGGCCTTGATCAGTTCGCTCACCGCTTCGTAGCCGAAGTCGATGCCCTCGATCACGTCCTGCTCGGGCAGCTGGTTGGCGCCCGCTTCCACCATGATCACGCCCTGGGGGGTGCCGGCCACCACCAGGTCGAGGTCGGAGCGCTCGATCTCGCGGTAGCTGGGGTTGAGCACGAAGTCGTCGCCCAGCAGGCCCACGCGCACGGCGGCCATGGGGCCATGGAAGGGGATCTTGGCCAGCAGGGTGGCCATCGAGGCGCCGGTCACGGCGAGCACATCGGGCGGCACCCGCTCATCGAGCGACAGGCAGGTGGCCACGATCTGGAGGTCGTCCCGCATCCAGGCGGGGAACAGTGGCCGCATCGGGCGGTCGATCAGGCGGGCGATCAGGGTGGCGCGCTCGGGCGGGCGGCTCTCGCGGCGCATGAAGCTGCCCGGGATGCGGCCGGCGGCGTAGAGCCGCTCTTCGTAATCGCAGATGAGGGGGAGGAAGTCGATGCCTTCACGGCCGCCGGAGCGGGTGGCGGTGACCAGCACCGCCGTATCACCGCATTCGACCATCACCGAGCCCCCCGCCTGGGGAGCGAACCGACCGGTGGTCAGCCGGATCTCCCGACCATCGAAGGAGATCGACTGAGTTTGTCCTTGCACTGGGCCTTATCTCTCTTTGTCAAGGGGCATTCTCGCATTCGGCCCCCGGGGGCCGGGGGAACCCCTGCATTTTTCTAAGGCGCCCACAACAAAGGGCGCCCGCAGGCGCCCTCCGAAGCCTCAGGCGGCTTCAGCGGCTGTCACCAGGACGACTTGACCACGCCGGGCAGCTCGCCCTTGTGGGCCCGCTCGCGCAGCTGGTTGCGGCACAGACCGAAATCGCGGTAGACGCCGCGGGGCTTGCCGGTGGCCCAGCAGCGGTTGCGGATCCGGGTGGGGGCGCTGTTGCGGGGCAGGGACTGGATCTTGCGGTGGATGTCCAGACGCTCCATCGGGTCGGCGGCCGACTCGAAGGCGGCCTTGAGGGCAGCGCGCTTGGCGGCGAAGCGTTCCACCATCTTCTTGCGCTTCACGTCGCGCGCAATCATCGACTTCTTCGCCATGCGGGCTGGAGTGCGATCGGTAACGGATTCATGAGCCTACCCTGCGGCCCTCCCCGCCTCGCTCGCCGCCCCGGCTGCGGCGCTGGGGCAGAGGTCGGCGAGGCTGCAGCTGGCGCAGCGGGGCTTGCGGGCGGCGCACACGGCGCGGCCGTGGAAGATCAGCCGGATCGAGAGGGTCTGCCACTCCTCCTGAGGCACCAGCTGCATCAGATCGGGCTCGATCCGCGCCGGTGTGGCGTGGCGGCTGAGCCGCAGGCGCTGGGCCAGGCGGCCCACGTGGGTGTCCACCGTGACGCCGGCATTGAGGCCGTAGCACCAGGCCAGCACCACCGAGGCGGTCTTGCGGGCCACCCCCGGCAGCTGCAGCAGCTCCTCCATGCTGCGGGGCACCTCGCCGCCGTGCCGCTCGATCAGCAGCCGGGAGGCCCCCACGATGGCCTTGGCCTTGTTGCGGAAGAAGCCGGCCGACTTCACATAGGGCTCCACGGCCTCCGGTTCCACCGCCGCGGCGCTGGCGGCATCGGGGAACCGCTCGAACAGGGCAGGGGTGATCCGGTTCACCCGCTCGTCGGTGCACTGGGCCGAGAGCATGGTGGCCACCAGCAGCTCATAGGGCGTGCGCCAGTCGAGCGAGCAGGTGGCGTCGGGATAGAGGGCGCCGAGCCGCTCGAGGATCAGGGGAGCCCGGCGGCGGGCGGAGGGGAACCGGGGCATCGCCGCGGGGGGCTGGAGCTCAGCGGCTCAGCAGCTGCTGCACGGCCGGCAGCTGGGAGGTGTCCTTCACAATCAGCACCACGCTCAGGCCCACCAGAAACACGAAGCCCGACTGCATGAAGGCCATCTGGAACCGCTGCGGCAGTGGCCGGCCGCGCAGGCCCTCCAGCAGCAGCAGCACGAACTGACCGCCATCGAGCAGGGGGAGGGGCAGGGCATTGAGCACCGCCAGGTTGATCGAGATCAGGGCGGTGAAGAGAAAGAGGCTGCTGCCGCCCTCATGGGCCAGGGAGGCCCCCATCTCCACGATCTTCACCGGTCCGGAGACCTGGGAGGCCGTTTCGCCGAAGTGGGTGATCAGGGTGAGGAAGCCGCCGGCGGTGCGGCGGAGCAGCACGGCCGTATCGCGACCGGCCTGGCGGATCGGCTCGAGCGGGCTGCGGGGGCGACGGAACACCTCGGTGCCGTTGGGCTGGAGCTGGGCGCCGATGCGGCCCACGCCGCCCAGGTCGGCGGGGGTGAGCTGCAGGTTGACGCGCTGCTCACCCCGCTGGGCCACCAGGGCCAGGCGGCGCTCCGGCGAGGTCTTGATCTGCTCCACCAGGGTGGCCACGGCCTGCTGGCCGCCGCCGATGGTGGTGCCATCGAGGCTGAGGATGCGGTCACCGGGCTGGAGGCCGGCGCTGGCGGCGGCCTGGCCGGGCTGGACGCCGGACACCAGCACACCGGGGGTGGCGCTGAAACCGGAGGGGATGCCCACCAGGAAGCCTTGGGCCACCAGCACGGCAAAGGCCAGCAGCAGATTGGCCAGCACGCCGGCGGCGATCACCAGGGCGCGCTGGCGCAGGGGGCGGTTGGAGAGCAGGTCCGGGTCGTCCTTGGGGATGGCGCTGCTGTCGTCGTCGTCGGGGAAGGCCACGAAGCCCCCCAGGGGGATGGCCCGCAGGGCGAACTGCACGCCGCGTCGCTGGCGCTCCAGCAGCACCGGGCCGAAGCCGATCGAAAAACTGCTGACGCGGATGCCCTGCCAGGTGGCGGCGAAGAAATGGCCCGCCTCGTGCACCACGATCAGCCCTGCCAGGATCGCCAGTGCGGTGAGAACGCCCATCCAGTGCTGCCCGGGAATGCCTCCATTGTGGAGGACGTGGCGCAGCGGCCGCGTGGGGGCGCCGGCTTCAGGCGGGCGAACCGAGCCGCTCGCAGCGCATGTAGGGCACCAGGGCGGCGGGCAGCTGCACCGTGCCATCGGCCTGCTGGCCGTTCTCGAGCAGGGCGGCCATGGTGCGCCCCACCGCGAGGCCACTGCCGTTGAGGGTGTGCACCAGCTGGGTGCTCTTGCCGTCCTTGAGCCGGATCGAGGCCCGGCGGGCCTGGAAGTCGGTGCACACCGAGCAGCTGGAGATCTCGCGGTAGGTGCCGGCCCCCGGCAGCCACACCTCGAGATCGAATGTTCTGGCGGCAGAAAATCCCAGATCACCCGTGCAGAGCTCGATGCGGCGGTAGGGCAGCTCGAGGGCCTCGAGGATGGCTTCGGCGTCGGCGGTGATCTGCTCGTGGGCCTCGGCGGAGCGCTCGGGATGGCAGAACCAGTAGAGCTCCACCTTGTTGAACTGGTGCAGGCGGATCAGGCCGCGGGTGTCGCGGCCGTAGGAACCGGCCTCGCGCCGGAAACAGGGGGTGTAGGCGCAGTACCTGAGGGGCAGCTGCTCGGCGGGGATCAGCTCGTCGCGGTGGAAGGAGGTGAGCGGCACCTCGGCGGTGGGGGTGAGCCAGAGGTCGTCGTCGGCGCAGCGGAAGCTCTCCTCGGCGAACTTGGGCAGCTGGCCGGAGGCGGTGAGGCTGGCGCTGTTCACCAGGATCGGCGGCAGCACCTCGGTGTAGCCGCGGCTGGTGTGGCGATCGAGCATGAAGCTGATCAGGGCCCGCTCCAGGCGCGCGCCCTGGCCCAGCAGGGTCACGAAGCGGCTCTGGGCGATGCGCACGGAGCGCTCGGTGTCGAAGAGGCCCAGCCGCTCGGCGATCTGCCAGTGCTCCTCGAGACCACCCTCCTGGCGAGGGCTGCCCCAGCGCTTCACCTCCACGTTGTCGGCCTCGCTGCGGCCGTCGGGGGCCTCCGGCGCGGGGAGGTTCGGCAGGGCGGCCAGGGCCTCGCGCAGCTGCTGCTGCAGGGCCTTCTCCTGCTCCTCCAGGGCGGCGACCTCCTGCTTGATGGCGTTGCCGCGTGCCCGCAGGGCCTGCACCTCGGGCCCGTCCGGGGCGGCGCCGGCCCGGATCTGCTGGCCCACCTCCTTGCCGATGCGGTTCCCCTCGGCCTGGAGGCTGCTGCGCTGCTCCTGGAGATCCCGCTCCTGGAGCGCGATCTGCTGGAGGGCGGTGAGGTCGGGGCTGAGTCCGCGGCGGGCCAGCGGCACGGCGATCAGGGCCGGGTCGTCGCGCAGCAGGCGCTGGTCGAGCACGGGGGGAGGTGCGGGTTCTTGTGAGGTTAGAAGCTGATGATGGTCACACCGACCTGGAGGAACTAGGATCTGAGGAGACGCGAAAGCCCCTGTATCAATGGGGATTTGACCAGTACCTGCTCGATCAGATATGCGAGGCCCGAAGAAGTTCCATAGCCTGTCCTCCATGCTCCTACTGCGCAGCGCCCTGAGTACTGCCCGTTTTCGAGCCAGGCCTACTTCACCCAAATCCGAAGAAGGCTATGCGCTGCAACTGGCACTCATCATCTCGGTGGCGCTAGTAATCGGAGTCGCAGCGTTTGCCTCCAGAACCGGAGCTGGATTATTTGGCGCTGCGTCTCAGACCGTCAACCGTGAAGCACGCGATACGGCCGAAAGTGCGATCAACGAGTTCATTAATACCTTTAACCGAGAAGAGAATCGTTATCTCTTGACCGCCGGTAGCTCCAGCGTGTGGGGAAGCGACGGGTCAATTAATCCTTGTACAAAATATGATACCACTGGAGCAGTAGTCGATGCAGATGGGCGTGAACCCTCGGCCTCTGTTAGTAAATTTGTCCCAGTTGGAGCAAATGGCCCTTTTCAGGATTTCGACGCAGCTACAAGTACTGTGTCGCGAAGATTCAAAGTTGAATCTATTTCTTATTTAGATTCCAACAAAAATACATATAACCAAAATGATACTCAATTCATCAGCAACATACGAAGAGGTGGCAATAGAACCCTGATCAGGATTGTCGTGATTTCTGAGGTTGCGGAATCAAATGGAAGGAAAAGTAGGGCTAGGGTGGCAAGGGAACTCGAAGTAGTTCCTAAATGCTGCAAGCGCTCTTTCCCTCAGAACAGCATTGGGGCGAAGAATTGGGGTCGTGACACAGACTCCTGCGGAGGAATTAAAGGTGGTGGAGGTAATGGAATTATTTCCGGAATGAATGGTGGGGTGCCATCGGGTCAGCCGGCGCCAGAAATCCTTGATGAATTCGGTAATATCGTTACCCAAGCGCTCTGCTGGGGTGGTGATGATACAACCGTAGAAAACTATGGCAGCGATGCATCAATCCTTGATGGCACTCCTAATACTGCTTGTGAAGAGGATCAATTGAAGATCGCTACCAATGGAGCACCAAGCAACTCAGGCATAAGCTTTGCTGAAACTTTGTTTAATTATATTCCTCCAGTATACAACGAGAGTCTTAACCTGGCTGTGTCCGATGGTGATGTCAGCGAGATTCAAAATAGATATTTGGATCTTAATACTATAAACAGCGATTTTTATATTTATTATAATCCGACAAATATACCTGCTGAAACAAGGCTTACTAATCCCTTGCCGGCTAACAATCCTGCTCGTATTTATAGGGATGATTCTGGCAGCGGCCCGGAGTACAGTGCAGCGAGGCCAGGTCAAGTTCTGTTGTGCAGGGTTTTCAACAATGGTGTCAATAACTGTAGGCCTATACTAGACAGTAGCGACACTACTGGCCATGATGTTTGTTACGTTGTTGCTACAGCTAGTGGTTCAAATCTCTATGATGAGGTAAACTGCCGTCTCGGGCGGATTTGGCTGCGAAATAATAACAGCCTGACTATTGACACTAGCAACGCAAAAATCAATTTCTTCTTCGATCAAGATAGTACCGACGCTAGTTTCAACTACGTAGCCTCTGGCAACTCTAATCCAACGGGAAATTTAGTCATCAAGCGCGTTCAGTGCGCTCTAGATACTCCTGTGAGCACTGCCACTCGTTGTCAAAGTCCTATTGAATGGTCTACCACAGATCCCCCTGCGAGCCTATCCTTCCAGTCGATTTACGATTCCACTACTGACCCCCAGAAGTATATTGGTGACCTGCTTAACTTTTTCATCACTGGTCTGGGGAATTGGGTGGTGCAGGGCACTAGCGATAGTATAGGTTTCAATCTTTATGCACCAGCTGTTGATGTAAGCTTCAACGGTGATACCAGTTTCATGGGCCGCATCTGGTCCGATGGTTTGGACGTCCAGGGTGCTGGGAGCGTGACTATTCGAACACTCAACAGCAATCCTGATTTTTGTACAGGAGATAATTGCCCTCCACCTGGGGCTCCAATTATCGACTTCATGGCTCGAAGCTTTACCCAATCCCAAGGGTTCTAGATGCCAATGTCAAGCATAATTCTCCAAAACCATACAAATCTGCGCGAACAAGGGTTTAGCATCATTGAAGCCTTGATCGCATCTGTTATTGTTGCAGTGGTCATAGGGGCAACTTTTCGTTTTTTTGGTACAACTGTAAGTACGATTTTTAAATCCGGAGAGATTGCATCGGCCAATTCTATCATTGATGCAGATATTTCCAGAATTCTTACCCTTTCCGAGACCTACAATGCTTGTACCGTTCCGACGGGCACATTTGTAGACTGTCCGACCGCCGAGTTTGGTGATTCTTGGTATTATTTCCCCCAGCCAACAGCAGGGGATCCAGTGCAAACTGAGGCAGACGTGCAAGCCTTCTTCGACGCTTGTAACTACCCCACAGTCCCTACAACTGTTGCCAAGCACATCACGCAAGACTTCGTCAGTCAAATTGGCACTTCTGATGTCTCAATTGGCTCTAGAGTCACTAGATTAGCCGCCCTTAGGCAAAGTCCGAGCGACCCGTCTGATCATATTGTTGTGGTGCGCTGGCGGCATCCTGGGTTTGAAAGAGTTCTCAAGATTGCTCCAGTAGTATCCTCTTGGTGTCCATAATCTCCATGCCTGCTCACTCTGTGCCTAGGTATTTGCGTTCTCTGCGTTATCATCCTCTCAGGAGATGCTCACAATCCAAGGCACACAGGTGTGGCGGCTATAGTCTTGCTGAGCTACTTGTCATTGTTGTTATCCTGGGCCTTGCTGCAGCAATCAGTACTGCAGGTCTTTTTTCAGTTATCAGGCGTGAACGCATCAACTCTGTGGCTTTGGAGATTGCTGGCTGGATTGAAAGGACCCGAAATCTTGCCGCCAGAGAGGTTGCATCGAATGAAGAACTTGGGGGTTGTGAAATTAGTTTTGTTGCCAATGGATTAAGTGGGCCATACGATGCAGCAAATCCTACGTTGGCGACAACATCTTGTGCAAATGACACCGCTGTTGATCTAGATGCCTCTGGGAATGTGGCTCCACCCCTTAGGCTTCCGCCCGGCTTTGAAGGTGAGATTTTTATGAATACAACTTCGTCGAACATTGTATTCACTCCGCGAGGCACATGGAGTCTGGACAGCGATGGTTCTTTGGGTGATTTTCAAATCAAGATAGTTTTGGGTGGTAGCGGCCCCATGCGGTGTATTCGCCTCTCTACAATGCTAGCGGCTGTTGATATTGGCGTTGCAAATACTGCGGATACATCAGATGACTGCGCAAATTTTTCAGCAATCTAAACGACTCTCCAAGGCCATGTCACATTCCGTTGATCTTTTAAGAGCACTTGGGCCGACTACTATAAAGGCCTCGAGTAAGTCAAGGCTTAAGGTCTGTAATGTGGGTTCCTTAGGTATGACGCTTCCTGAGATTCTTGTCGCTCTTGTGATTACTGCAGTAATAATCGCCGGGGTTGGCAATGTGCTATTGAATCATATGTTTGATGCGCGTAGGGTAGAGAGGGCTCAGCGCCTCCGTGAAGATTCCAATAGAATCAATTACCTGATCGCTATAGAGGCGGCAGAGGCATCAGCAATTAACACAGACCCGGGCCTGCAAGTTGCTAATTGCAATGAAGACAATGGAGAGGATGCCGAATTCTCGTTGACTATTCCATGGCAGGAGACCACGACCTATGGGCCTGGTGCTGAGTCCTCGACTGTTTATTACTACAATCAGACTGCTCCTGATGGTGTCGCGACCATCAAGCGCTGTGGCCCGAAAGTGACAAAGAATGGGAGGCTTATCCACAGCAATGATACATATCAATCCGGAACTGTTTACAGGGGTGGAGAGATTGTATTGCCAACCGATTGTAGTGTCAGTGTTGATAGCTCGGGAAGCTTGACTCAGGGAGGCACCACGAGCAGGCAGCTTGTTTACAATTTACAAATTGGTAGCCTGTCTGATCAATTATTCGCAAGATGTCAAGTTGCAAAAGCTAAGACTGTATTTGTATGCAACCCTCCAATCCCTAATAGCGATGGATCCTTTACCCTAGATGTAGGTGACTGTCCTCCGCCGGCCTCTCCGTAAATATCATGTAGGGGGGAAGATCAAGAATTTCTCTTGATCAGGCCAGCTTCACAGCACTTGCACCACCTCACTCACCTCAGGAATCGCTTCCCGCAGCTTCCGCTCGATCCCCATCTTCAACGTCATCGTGCTGCTCGGGCAAGAACCGCAGGCCCCCTGCAGCCGCACCTTCACGATCGGGCCGTCGATCTCCACCACCTCCACGTTGCCGCCATCGGCCATCAGGTAGGGACGCAGCTCATCGAGGGTGCGCTCCACGTTCTCGATCGTGAGGGCACGGGGATCTGAGGCCGGCGCTTCGGTGGTCATGGCAGGCGTTCTGTGGAAGTGAACGCAGCATAGAAAGCCATCCGCTGGCCTGGCTGCTCAGAGGTTGTAGAGGGTGAAGAAATTCAGGGCCGGGTCCGGTCGCCCGAGGGCTCGCCAGCGGGAGAGCAGCTGGTCGAGAAGCTTGCCGTACTCCTCGGAGCGGCGCCACAGCCAGATCAGGTAGACGATCCCTGGAAGCACGCCGCAGAGCAGCAGCAGCACCGTGATCAGCGTGTGGCGGCGCCGGGAGCCCATGTAGGGGAAGCGCCGGCCGCTGCCGATCGCCCAGGCGAGGGCCCGAACCTTCTCCTCCTGCATCCTGAGCGTCTGCTTGTCCACCTCAGGGGGCCTGCCGGGCCTGGTGACCTCCGCCTTGGAGAGTTGCAGGAGCTCACGGGCCACCTGGCGCCGGTAGGCCAGCATCCGCCGTGCCTCGGGCAGCGCGACCCTGGCGATCAGCTTGCCCTCGCTGGTCTTGAGGGCGAGGCTGGTGCGGCTCAGCACCGACTGCTCCAGCGAGGCGCGAAGCCCGTCGGAGAGTTTTCCCTGCTGCCGCGCAATGTCCTGGGCGGCGGCGAACAGGAGCACCTGGCCGTCCTGGCGGCTGGTCCGTCGTCGTTCCGGTGTCCCCGTACCCCTGGACATTCTGCGAAATGACCCGTCCACGCAGCCAAACTACAGGCACCTCCGCACCACTGCCTAGGATCTGTCAGCGTACTCCCCCTGCCGCCGACCAGTTCTCGGGGGCGGCCCGAACCCAGCGCATGACCGACGTTCCCGTCTCCCGCATCCGTAATTTCTGCATCATTGCCCACATCGACCACGGCAAGTCCACCCTGGCGGACCGGTTGCTGCAGACCACCGGAACCGTGGCGGAGCGGGACATGCAGGAGCAGTTCCTCGACAACATGGAACTGGAGCGCGAGCGCGGCATCACGATCAAGCTGCAGGCGGCTCGGATGGAGTACACGGCCGCCGATGGCGAAAACTACATCCTCAACCTGATCGATACCCCCGGCCATGTCGATTTCTCCTACGAGGTGAGCCGTTCACTCCAGGCCTGTGAAGGCGCCCTGCTGGTGGTGGATGCGAGCCAGGGTGTGGAGGCCCAGACCCTGGCCAACGTCTATCTGGCCCTGGAGAACGACCTGGAAATCATTCCGGTGCTCAACAAGATCGACCTTCCCGGCGCCGACCCCGAGCGGATCGCCGCTGAAATCGAGGCGATCATCGGGCTCGACTGCTCCAACGCCATCCACTGCTCCGCCAAGACCGGTCTGGGGGTGCCGGACATCCTGCAGGCCGTGGTCGAGCGCGTGCCGCCTCCCGCCGACACGATCCAGGAGCCGCTGCGGGCCCTGATCTTCGACTCCTACTACGACCCCTACCGCGGCGTGATTGTCTACTTCCGGGTGATCTCCGGCACCATCCGCCGCAAGGACAAGGTGTTGCTGATGGCCTCCGGCAAGACCTACGAACTCGATGAGGTGGGGGTGATGGCCCCCGATCAGCGCCAGGTCGATGCCCTCCATGCCGGTGAGGTGGGCTACCTGGCCGCCTCGATCAAGGCGGTGGCCGATGCCCGTGTCGGTGACACCATCACCCTGGTGGCGAATCCGGCGGCCGCACCGCTGCCTGGCTACACCGAGGCCAAGCCAATGGTGTTCTGCGGCCTCTTCCCCACCGACGCCGACCAGTACCCCGACCTGCGCGACGCCCTCGACAAACTGCAGCTCTCCGATGCGGCCCTGCGCTACGAGCCGGAAACCAGCAGCGCCATGGGTTTCGGCTTCCGCTGCGGCTTCCTCGGCCTGCTGCACATGGAGATCGTGCAGGAACGGCTGGAACGGGAGTACAACCTCGATCTGATCGTCACCGCCCCATCGGTGGTCTACCAGGTGAACATGCTCGATGGTGCGGCGCTGATGGTCGACAACCCCGCCACCCTGCCCGATCCGCAGAAACGGGAGTCGATCGAGGAGCCCTACGTGAGCCTGGAGATCTACACCCCCAACACGTTCAACGGCACCCTGATGGAACTGTGCCAGGAGCGGCGCGGTGAGTTCGTGGACATGAAGTACATCACCACCGACCGGGTCACCCTGCACTACGAGATGCCCCTGGCCGAGGTGGTGACCGACTTCTTCGATCAGATGAAAAGCCGCACCAAGGGCTATGCCTCGATGGAGTACCACCTGATCGGCTACCGCCGCAACGATCTGGTGCGGCTGGATGTGCTGATCAACGGCGAGAAGGCCGACCCCCTCACCACCATCGTGCACCGCGACAAGGCCTACAACGTGGGCCGGGGACTGGTGGAGAAGCTCAAGGAGCTGATCCCCCGCCAGCAGTTCAAGATCCCGATCCAGGCCTCGATCGGCAGCCGGGTGATTGCCTCCGAGAGCATCAGCGCCATGCGCAAGGATGTGCTCGCCAAGTGCTACGGCGGCGACATCTCCCGCAAGAAGAAGCTGCTGCAGAAGCAGGCCAAGGGCAAGAAGCGCATGAAGGCCATGGGCAAGGTGGATGTGCCCCAGGAGGCCTTCATGGCGGTGCTGAAGCTCAACCAGTAGGCCAGTCGCTCAAGGGCACTTCTGCAGCTGGCTCCCTGGCGGCTTGACGCCCCATCCAGCTTCGCGAAAATTAACTGCATTTCTTTACGCCACCTGCGTGTCCTGGACCAACCTTGTCAGCAAGCCTGACTGGATCACGGCATCGAAACTCAAGGGCAAAGAATCCACGATCGTGCAGCTGCGGGGTAACTCCACCTGGCTGAGTCAGCCGGTGGCATGGGACGCCACCCTGAAGGTCTCGGGCCAGAAGCAGCGCCTCAAGGCTGCCAAGGGGCTGATCAAGCCCAGGGACATCGTGACCGGCTACAGGATCGACAATGCGATGGCCCGCAGCTGGAAGGGGATCGGCTCCAAGGGCAGCGATGTGTTCGACTTCCAGGCCAATGCAGGCGCGATCACCAAGCGGGCCACCAGTGTGATCAACTTCAAGAAGGATGATGCCCCGGACAGCTTCTTCTTCACCAACAACACCCGCACCCATGGGCCGTTCAATCACATGCAACGCTTTGTGATCAAGAACTTCGGCCGCGAAGACACGGTGACCCTGCGTAACATCGGGCGCAGCTTCGGTTACAGCGACCTCGTCTCCTACGGCAATGGGGTGATGGGGTTCAGCGGCGTCGATCCCACCAAGCTGCGGGTGGTGCCGATCCAGGGTCTCTGATCTCAGGGCCTCTGATCCGGACGTCCGGCCGGGGTTGCCTGCAGGCGATCCCGGCCAAAGCGGATCAGATCGTCGGTCAGCATCGGCCGGCAGAAGAGGTAGCCCTGAAAGTACTGGATGTTGAGGCCCCTCAGGGTCTGGAAGGTGTCGGCAGTTTCCACCCCTTCCGCCACCAGGTCCAGATCCATGTGCGCGGCCATGCTGGCGATCACGGTCACGATCTGATCGGCGTAGGGATCGAGGCCCAGCCCCTGCATGAAGGAGCGGTCAATCTTGATTTCATTCGGGCGCAGAGCCTGGAGCACGTTGAGCGAGGAGTGGCCGGTGCCGAAGTCATCCAGGGATATCCTGAAACCGGCCTCCCGCAGCTTCACCAGGTTGGTCTGGGTGGCTTCGTTGCGTTCCAGTACCACCATCTCGGTGATCTCCAGGGTGATCAGGCTGGGAGAGATGCCGGCATGGCCCACCATGGCCATCAGCCGTTGATGCAACTCCGGATTGTTGAGCTGGGAAGGGCTCATGTTGATCGAAAGGCGCAGGCTCTTCAGATCGAGCTCCTGGCGGATCTGCTGGTAACCCCGTAGGGACAACGCCACGATCTGTTCACCCAGATCGTTCATCAGCCGGTAGCGTTCTGCCACCGTGATGAACCGATCCGGTGGAATGCCACCCAGCGTCGGATGCTGCCAGCGGGCCAGCGCTTCGAGGCCATCCCAGCTGCCACTCGCGGTCACCAACGGTTGGAAGGCCATCTGCAGGGAATGGGTCCGCAGCGCCTCCTTCAGATCGCTGAACAGGGTGTAATCGTCCCAGCCCCTGCCACTGGCCTCGTGATCGAAGAGGGCCACCCGCCGGTATTTCTGCTGCTTCGCCTGTTCCACCGCGGCATTCAGCTGGCGCAGCACCGTTTCGCCGTTGCCCTGCCCCGGTTCCACCACGCAGACCCCCACGCTCACGCTGATGTGGAGGCGCCTCTCGCCCAGGTCGAGGGATTCCCCGAAGGCCTCCACCAGCCGGTTGGCGAAGCTGTGGGCATGGGCCTGCAGCTTGGCTGCACTGGCGGCCTTGATGGCCGACGCATCCATCAGCAGGGTGAACTGATCGTGGCCCTGGCGGGCCAGGAAGTCGCCGATGCGTACCGTCTGCCGCAGGCGCCGGGCCACGGCGATCAGCACCTGCTCGGCCTCGGCATCCCCGTAGGTGTCACTGAGGTTGCGGAAGCGGTCGATGTCGACCAGCAGCACGGTGAAGGGGCTGCCGGCCCGCAGGGATCGGGCTGCTTCCACCTCCAGCTGTTCGACGAACTGGCGCCGGTTCGGCAGGAGGGTGAGGGGATCGATCCGATCGAGGGCGCGGGCCGCCTGCAGCAATCCTTCCAACTGGGAGGCCAGGTGGTGCAGCTGGGAGTGGATGGGGCGTCGATGGCGGCATCCACCAGCTGGGGCGCGCTCTGCCGCCGCCGATCCGGCCTGGGGCGGCGGAGTACTCCCCAGCCGGGTGAGCAACCCCTCCAGTTGGTGGCTGCTCTGGCGCAGCCGCTGGTTGGTCTGGCGCGTCTCCTGGATCTGCTGCAGGCGGGTTCGTCGCAGCGTCAGCTGATCGCGCAGCCGTACCGCCGCCAGCAACGGCACCGGCAGCAGGATCAGGGGGCCGTGGAGCTGGGTGAGCCGCAGCAGGGCCACCGCGCCCAGCCCGCCCACGCCCAGGTGAAACATCCGGCGCTTGGGGGATCCCGAGCGCCAGGCCCGATGCTCTTCCTTCCACCACGCCCGGAGGCTCAGGAGCCGTGGTCGCATCAGGAGTCACATTCGCCCTCAAGGTACCGAGGGGGTGCAAGGGCAGCGGTGTGGCAACGCTGACCCCGTGTTGCGCTCCTGCCTGCCTTGAAACGTACCTGGCTGCCCCCGCCTGCGGCCGAACGGGGGTTCCTGCTGCCGCTCGCCACCACCGGGGCGATGCTGTTGATCCTGAGCAGCCTCTCGCTGCAGGGCATGGCCCTGCAGCAGCGGGCCCAGGTGGCGGCCCAGCAGCGGCTGCGGCAGCTGGAGGACCGCCTGATGTCCGCCGCCCAGACCGTGGCCGGCCGGCTGCAGCGCCGCCATCGCTGTCTGCTGGCCCTCGATCAGAACGCCTGGACCCTGGCGCCCTGTGTGGGAACCGGGGAGTTGCCCGGGCTGTTGGCGGGGGAGAGCGAAGGCGGCCCCTACCGTCTGGTGGGCTATTGCGCCGGCAGTGGTCGCGGTGAGCTGTTGCTCGAGCTGGGCGGCACCACGCCAGGCCGGCGGGGGGCCTTCGCGCTCGACTGGGTTTCAGGGACGACGGCCGAGCCCCAGCTGCGGGGCCTGCGGGAGCTCGGGCTCCGCTCCGCCACGGCGCCTTCTCCGGTTTGCGGGGAGGTGCAGCCATGAGCCTGGCCGAAGTGCTGGTGTCGGCGGTGGTGTTCACCGGGTCCGCCACCTGTTCCCTGCAGCTCTGGAGCACGAGCACCCAGTGGACCCAGCGGGCCCAGCAGCAGCGCGAACAGCTGATCGAGCTCGATGGCCGCCTGCTGGCCGTCCAGGCCGAACTCGAGCAGCTGGCCGGCCAACCCGTCGCGGCCGACTGTGGCGCGGCGGCGAGCTGGCTCGCTGCCCATCTGAGCGACCTGGAGCCGCGGGGAGAGGGGGTGCTGCTGCGCGTTGAGGGGCAGAGCGGCCTGGAGCGGGAACGCTGGCTGGATCCGGCGGCTTACGGCCTCTGTGGTGCTGCCGAGCCGGTGGACATGGCGTCTGGACTGCCCGGCGACGCGGGGGGCAGCAAAGAGGCCCTCGATCTGGATGCCGTCGAGCCGAGCAGCATCGGGTCTGGCGGTGAGGCTCCTCTGCAGGAGGTCTCCATGGAGCCTGGCTCCGCCCCAAAGCCGCTGAGCGGTGCGGACGCTTCTGGAGGATCCAGTGATGGCCAGCCCTGAGACAAGCTCCGGTCAGGTGGCCGGTTACACCCTGGTGGAGGCGCTGCTGGCGGTGGCGATCCTGGCGCTGATGGCCGCGTTGGTGCTCGGTACTGGCCGGCAGCAGCTGGCTGCTGGCCGGGTGGAGGCGGCGGCAAGGCGGCTGGGCAGTGAGCTGGAGCGCAGCCGCCAGCAGGCCGAGCGGAGCGGCACCCCGCTGCTGCGGGCCCTGGAGGGCCCGGGTGGGCTGGTGGAGGAGATCCGTAGCGGCGACGCCAGCCTGGAGCTGCACCACAACCTGCCGGCCCAGCTGCGCTTCACCGCGAATGGCCTGGTGATCGATGGCGGCACCGTGGTGATCAGCAGTCCTGGAACGACGTTGCGCCGCTGCCTGGTGATGGCGCTGCCGCTGGGTTTCACGCGCGTCGGCCGCTACGGCGCTGATCCCGGGGCCGGTCTGAGCAGCAGCCTCTGCCGCCCCGACCCCACACTCTGATTCCGATGCGCAAGGCCATGGCCCCACAACGGTTGCGTTGCTCTCGTGCCGGAGGCTTCACGCTGGTGGAGCTGCTGTTGGCCCTGGTGCTGGGAGGCATGCTCAGCGCGCTGATGCTGCAATGCCTGCTGGCGGAGGGTCGTGGCGGCCAGCGATTGGCGCGGTTGCTGCGGGAACGCCAGGCTTCGCAACGGGTGCTGGAGCTGGTGCGCTCCGAGCTGCAGCTGGCCAGCGTGGTGGAGCTGGGAGATTCTGGTGGGGGTGTGTTGGTGCCGGCCTGCAATCTTGGTGGGCGGACCCTGGTGATGCAGTTCCAGACCCCTGCCGGGGTGATCAGCTACACCCAGGGGGCGGCGCCGGATCCGATCTGGCGGGGGGAAGTGCTGATGCGCTGTGGGCCGGCCTATGGTCTAGACGGGACTTGGAGCGGCGGCTCGCCGCTGACGCGGGTAGTCATCGATGCGTTGCCGTCCGATGGGGGATTGATGGTCAACTCAAGCCCAAATGCTGGGTTTCTGCAACTGGAGCTTGTACGTCGATTCGCAGATGGGACTCTCCTCCGTCAGCGTCAGGGGGTTACAGCTAGGGCAGCGTTTGCAGGGAATTGAAACCGTCGCTGATAAGAAGTGGCTGTTAAGCGTCAAAGTTGTGATATAGGAATGAGCCGTCTGGGCGCCTCACTAAATTTCCTTGGTAAGCGCCGGTTCTAGAGATGCGGTCCCAGTACTGCATCTTATCGGTTCCAAAGGTGAAGGAGAGTAGTTCTACGGGAGGGGCGCAGATTCCAGGCTCGGTTGAGTGCACAAATTTGTCGCCGAAGATAATACCTTTGCCAAGCTTATAGGGATATCGCCCTTCCGATCCGTCTGTCTTCCGGTAAAGAAGTGCCGCAGGAGGCTCGCCGAGTTGTAGGGGTGTGATCAGGGTGAAGGCCTGCTGATAGGTGTCGACCCAGTCTTCATGGAAGGTGGGCGCTGAACAATGACCTCGCCTAACTAGGAATCCCGAATAAAGGCGTGGTCCCTGTTCAAGGTCGAGAAGGGGCCTGACGGTGTCGGCAATGTGCAGAGCCTCGAAAAGATCTCTAAAGGCTTTGAACATCGTCAATGTATTGGGAGAAATCCACTGGATATCGCTTTGCCAGGGAGGATGCTCAACGTGAAAATCCGCAGTGTTGAGATTGGAAGCCAGGGAGGGTTTGAACTTGTTAATGTGTCGCAAGTCGATATCGACTTCCAGCACATTAAGTGCATCGAGTTTGGCGTTGTGGAAGGGAAACACGATTTTGCAGCTGTCAACACTGGGATGATGATTTATTGTACATGCCCAGTGACCTCAGATATCCAAAGCGCTGGCTGATAAAACGATCAATACCCTCTTGCAGTGTGTTGATCTGGGTGGCGGTTTTCTTGATAGGATGACCGTCTTGATCTGTGATCTGGATTCCTCTAGAGGCAAGTTCCATAAGCAAGCAGCTTGCTAGGAGTTCGCCTTCCAAGCCCTCGGCCAAGCCTTGTGCCATCAGCTGCTCTTGGGTGCTCACGAATACTGCTTGCCCAATACAAGAAGCGAGCCTCCACTCGAAGATTATTCCTTCCTCTCGCAGCTGCTCGAGTTCTCGGTTGACTTGCTCACAGATCTGGCTTGCAGCTCGTCCGGGTTGGCCTCGGTCCAGCCCAAGTCTGCCTCCATGCAGCAGCAAACCGATCTGAGTGAAGAGATTCTCCGGGTTGCTTTCCCACTCTGGTAGGGAGGAGAGGGATCTTGGACCATCCGCAAAGTGCGCTTCAATGGTTTTGTAAACTTCAAGATCACCGGTGAGCTTTCCATAGCTGGTACGAAATTCGTAGTTTTCCGTTTCAGGCGCTTCTTGCTGCCTCACTGCAAGACGGGCCAAAAGACGAGCTCTTTGGCCCGGCGGAAGCGGGCATGGGCCGCGGGAAAAGATGTCGTATCGAAATCCTTTGTTGGTAGCCAAATCCACCATGAGCTCTCGCAGAAAGGGGCTGGGCTCCTCTTGGAGCAACTTCTTAAGCTGATTGGAGAGCAGCTGCGGAAAGAGTTCGCTGAAATTTGCGGGGCCGATGTAACTCAGTTTCTCTGCATGGCAGCGCTCATGGAACTCATCAACGTAGAGGGGCTGCCAGCCATCGTTGGCATACTCCTGGCTCAGATATGTGGGATCCTGTTTCTGAAGGTAAGTGAGTTCATCCCGCAACAAGGGAAGTGCATTTGCCAGAAGACTTGGTTCTTCAGGAGTGCTGAGCAATGACTCCAGGGTCGCAGCTGCACGCCGGGTTGCTAAAAGAGCTGAGCTTGGGTCACTTCGTCGGCGCTCATGGGTAATAAGTCTGTGAAGACTTGTTCTTCCTAGCCAACCTGGTAGGCAGTTGTAAGAGCAGTAAAAAAGTCCGCCCGGTCGAAGAGCAGCCGCTGCAGTGGAAAGCAGCGCCCGCTGCACAGGATGTACCACCCAGGTTGCGACACCATGAGAAACGACATAGTCGAAGCGTGGCGATGTAGTATGATTAGAACTTACTGTGGAGAGATCGCCGGCCAAGGCGAGGAAATCAGCTTCGAGAAAGCGGATGTTGCTCAGTCCCAGCCGCTTGGCTAGGGCTTCAGCCTCGGCTATGTGTACCGGTAGGAAGTCTACGCCGACGAATGTGCCCTCTGGGTATAAGGCTGCGAGCATGCAAAGGCCGTAACCAGTGCCGCAGCCCAGATCGAGATAGCTAAAAGGCAGGCCTTCCTCTAAGCGGCCTGGAGTCACCCCCTTGACTAGAGCCGCAAAATCTATCCAAGAAGGGGTTGTCTCACGGAAGTAGCCTCGAATATAGGAGGCGTGGGAAAAATACCCGTGATCCCAGCTCATGGAAGTAAGAATCGGATTGTGATGCTAAAGGTGATTGGGGAGATATTTGAACTCAAGTCTCCATGTGCCGAAAGAAGCTCAATAAGCGGATTGGTTATCATTGCATCCAACTCCGGCATATTGCAAGCGCAGGGCAATGATGTCGCTTGTGGGGCTTGCCTTATGGATTTTATGGCATTGAAGGCGGACGGCGCAGCTTTTAAGGCGCATTGCTCCATGCTCGAATGCGGATTTGTCTTATTCTACATTCTGCCGACTTCAAAACAAAAAAGCAGCCGATTGGCTGCTTTGGAACGGTGTGGTTGAAAGAAGCGTGTCTTCGGGGTTTGAACACCAGGGTAGGGGAGCTTATCCCCTTGCTGGCTGGCAGCCGTCGGTAAGCACACCCTTGGTCCATCCAGTAGCCGTGGCGCATGTGGTTAGTTCCACGGAACCGTCAGACCCCAATTCAGCAATGGGGGCTGTAATCAGGCCAAACGATGTGATAGGGGTACTGTACTTTGCACCGGTCCCTGCAGCAGGGCATCCAGGGGCTGCAGCAGTGGAGGTGATATTTTTCGCAAGTTTATATGAGGCTTCTTCGCCTGTGATCTGCAATGCAGTGCAAGCTCTGGCAGCATCCACTACGGCAGTCTGGGCTGAACTTACCCTCGCCCGGCCTTGCTGGTTCAGGAAGGCCGGGATGGCGATCGCTGCGAGCACCCCAATGATGATCACAACGATCAGCAGTTCAATCAGGGTGAAACCTTGATCGCCTTGCATCTTGTTGAGCTTATGCAGAAGGCTGCGCTTGAGAAGCAGTGCGCTGCGGTCGGGTCTGGCCATGGTGCGGGGGGGCGCTTCCAAATGGTATCTCGATCAAGTATGAAGCACATGCAGGGGGTTTGCCAGTCGGTTCCAGGAGACTTGTCTGAGAATTCCCTGAAGATGTGGCCATTAGATGTCTACCCAGTCGCTGAGGGTGTGGTTGCAGAGCGGTTTGGTGCTGGCGGTGCTGGCCGGTTACGGGCTGCTGCTCCTGCTGAACCAGGCCGTGGCGAGGCAGCAGCGTCAGTCGGCCCATCAGCAACTGGTCGCCGGGTTGGCCGCCAACCTCCAGGAGCGTCTTGACGCCGGCGAAAGCTGGGCCCACCTGCGGGAAGTCACGCCGATCCCAGGCCTGGAGCTGGAGCTGCTTGCTGATCCAGTGCCCGAGCACCCTGCCGCGCCATGGCTGGAGCAGCGTGGCGTCGACACCTGGATGGTGAGTCGCGTGCCCCTGTCTCTTCCACAGGGCCGAGCCGGCGAGTTGGTCGTTGCTCAGGACATCAGCCTGTCGCTGCTAGGAGAGCAGCTGGCCTTCTGGGTGACGGTGATTGGGGCCGGCACGTCCACGTTGATCACCAGCAGCCTGATGCGCCTTGTCCTGCGTCAGGGGCTGGTGCAACCCCTGCGCCATTTCACCCGCCTGCTGGATGCGATCCAGCCGCCGCCCGCCCAGCTGCAGCTCATCCGTCTGCAGGAGCAACCGGTGGAGCTGAGGCCCATTGCCCATGCCTTCAACAGGATGCAGACCCGTCTTCTCGACTCCTGGGAGCATGAACGCCTGTTCGTGGATGGGGTGGCCCATGAGCTGCGCACTCCGCTCACTCTGATCAGCGGCCACGTGGAGAGGCTTCAGCGTCAACTGGCTACCACTCCCCAGGAGGCGGAGCTTCGGCTGATTCGCACTGAGGCTGATCGCATGGTGCGGATGGTCAAGGATTTGCTCGACCTCGCACGCCACGATGGCAATCGGCTGTCACTCGCCTGCCGTGAAATCGTGGGAGAGGAGGCGCTTCTGGCCGTTTTTGAGCGCATGATGTCTGTGGCTCCAGGCCGACTGCGCCTTCAGGGGCCGTCTCCGGAAAACGACCCCCCTGCCACTGGTTTCGGGGATCCGGAACGGCTGGAGCAGTGCCTGATATGCCTGGTCGATAACGCCCTCCGCTACAGCCCTTCCTCCTCTTCAGTGACGCTGGCCTGCGAGCCAGCCGCCGGGGGGGGGCTGCTCCTGCACGTGCTGGATCGTGGACCCGGCGTGGCTCCAGCCGAACGGGACCTCATCTTCGGACGTTTCGTGCGTGGGTCGGCAGCAGCTGCCGCAGGGGCTCGCAGCAATGGCATCGGACTGGCCCTGGCGAAGACTCTGATCGAGGCGATGGGCGGAACCGTGAGGGTGGTGGGGCGTCCTGGCGGTGGAGCGGACTTCCAGCTGGAGCTGCCACCACCGGTCAGGACTTGGGTGGCCCCTCCTGCAGCATGAAGCCCACCCCGCGCACTGTCTGAATCAACGTGGGTTCACCTGCGGGTTCCAGCTTGCGGCGCAATGTCCGGATGTAGACATCGAGCACGTTGTCGTCGCCGACCCAGCACTCGCCCCAGATCTCTTCCATGATCGCGCTGCGTTCATGCACCTGCTCTGGCTGTCGCAGCAAGTAGAGCAACAGTACATACTCCGTGTTGGTGAGGTGCACCGATTGGCCCCCACGGCTCACCGATCGACTGGGCAAGTGGAGTTCCAGATCGGCCAGCCCCAGGGTCGCATCAGCCTTGTTTTCGCTCCCATCCCGCCCGGTGCGCCGCAGCCGGGCCCGCACCCGGGCCAGCAGTTCCTCGATCGAGAAGGGCTTGGTGAGGTAGTCGTCGGCGCCGGCATCGAGCGCCTCCACCCGTTCACGCACGTCATCACGGGCGGTGACCATCATCACGGCGGTGTCGTCGCCGGTGGCGCGCAGCCGGCGGCAGATCTCCACCCCGCTGAAATCCGGCAAAGACCAGTCCAGCAGCACCAGATCCCAGCGTTCGGCACGGATCAGGCTCAGGGCCCGCTGGCCGGTGGCCGCCTCGCAGCACTGGTGGCCATCCAGTTCCAGTTCGGTGCGCAGGAACTCCCTCAGCTCGGCGTCGTCATCGACGATCAGCAGTCGGGCTGTAGACACGGCGGCGGACTGGGGCTCCTCGGCCTCCAGTCTGGCGGTGAGGTTGACGGTTGAATGGGCCAAGCTTCTTTGCCCCCGTGCTCCTGAGCTGGCGCCCCACCACCCTCTCGGCCCGCATGGCCCGCTGGGGCGTGCTGATCGTGGTGAGCTATGCCCTCGTGGCGGTGCTGACGCCGCTGCTGGTGCAGGCCGGCTGGCTGCCGGATCCCAACGCCGGTCTGCATAACCCCATCTATGCCCCGCCCTCGCTGCAGCACTGGTGCGGCACCGACCGGCTCGGGCGTGATGTGTGTGTGCGCACCCTGGCCGCCAGCGGTGTGGCCCTCCAGGTGGTGGTGCTGGCGCTGGTGGTGGCCCTGCTGGTGGGGGTGCCGCTGGGGATGGTGAGCGGCTATCTGGGCGGCTGGGTGGACCGGCTGCTGGTGCTGCTGATGGACACCCTCTACACCCTGCCGGTGCTGCTGCTCTCGGTGGTGCTCGCCTTCCTGCTGGGCCGGGGCCTGCCCAATGCGGCCGCGGCCCTGTGCGTGGTCTACATCCCCCAGTACTTCCGGGTGGTGCGCAACCAGAGCGCCCAGGTGAAGGCGGAGCTGTTCATCGAGGCGGCCCGCTCGCTCGGGGCCGGGCCGGTGTGGATCCTGCGCCGCTACCTGCTGCGCAACGTGATCACCTCGGTGCCGGTGCTGCTCACCCTCAACGCCGCCGACGCGGTGCTGGTGCTCGGCGGCCTCGGCTTCCTGGGCCTGGGGCTCCCTGAAACCATCCCCGAGTGGGGCGGGGATCTGCAGCAGGCCCTCACCGCCCTCCCCACCGGCATCTGGTGGACCGCCCTCTATCCCGGCCTGGCCATGTTCGTGCTGGTGCTGGGCCTCTCCTTCCTGGGCGAGGGGCTGGAGAGCTGGCTGAGTGGCAACGCCCAGGCCGGCCGGGCTGCCAGCTGAGGGTTGCCGCGCCAGAATCGAGTTCTGCAGCAGGCTCCGGCGGAGCCCTTCGCCATGCCCTGGTGGTTGGATCTGGTTCTGCTCTCCGCCGCCGTGATCCTCTGGTTCAGCGGCAGCGCCGATCAGGATGACGTCTGGAGCCTGCTCCAGCGGATGCTCGCAGTCGTCGCCCTCGCCGTGGTGCTGCTCGGCGGCCGGCAGATCCCCCTCGAGCTGCTGGCCCTGGGGGTGGCCCTGTGGTTGCCCAGTGCCGGCAGCCGCCGGCTCTCCAGCGGCGGCCTCATCCCCACCGATACCGCCGCCGAAGAGCATCCCGAGCAGCACGGTGGCGGGCGGTTCAATGGCGGAGCCGCACGGTCCGCGGCAGCGCCTCGCTGATCGCCCCTTCGGCGTCCAGCGGCGGATAGGCCCGTCCCTCGCGACGGCACCAGGCCGCCACCTCCGGGTAGGCCCACTCGAACAGCCGCCGCTGGTAGTGCTCCGGCGCCAGCCCCTCCCCCTGGCACGGCACCAGGCCGGCGGCCTGGCGCTGGCGCAGGGCCTCGAACAACAGCGTCGCGGTGGCCACGCTCACATTCAGCGACTGCACCATGCCGCTCATCGGGATCACGATCGCCTGGTCCACCAGGGCGGTGGCCTCGGGGCTCAGGCCCCACTTCTCCGCCCCCAGCACGAAGGCGGTGGGGCCGGTGAAGTCGCACTGGCGGTAATCCACGGCGTCGGCGCTCAGGTGCGTGCCGTAGAGGCGGAAGCCCTGCCGCTTGAGGGCCGCCACGGCGTCGGCCGCGCTGGGGTGCCGGTGCAACGGCACCCACTTCTGGCTCCCCTGGGCGGTGCTGTTGAAGGTGGGCAGCCGCCCCTCCAGCCACACCGCATGGGCTTCCAGCACGCCCACGGCATCGCAGCTGCGCAGGATCGCCGAGAGGTTGTGGGGCTTTTCCACGTGCTCCAGCAGCACGGTGAGGTCGGCCATGCGGCGATCCAGCACCGCCTTGAGGCGCTCGAAGCGGCGGGGCAGCAGGGGCATGGCCAGGATGCGGGCATGGAGCTTCCCAGCTTCGATCAGCGCGTCTACGCCATGGTCCGGCGCATCCCCCGCGCCCGGCTGGCCACCTATGGCCAGGTCGCCGAGGCGATCGGGGCCTATGGCTGCGCCCGCCAGGTGGGCTGGGCGCTGCGCCGCCTGCCCCTGCCTTCGCCGGTGCCCTGGCACCGGGTGGTCAATGCCCGCGGGCAGATCAGCTTCACCCCCAGCCGTGAGGGCAGCGACTGGATCCAGCGCGAGCTGCTGCTGGCCGAAGGCATCCCGGTGGATGCCGAGGGGCGTCTGCCGCTGGGGCGCTATCTGTGGGTGCCGCCCCTGGACCCGCCGCCGCTTGGCTGAATCCGCTTCCATCGGCCTGGAGCCGCGCCAGCTGGCCTGGCAGGTGCTGCAGGCGGTCGCCGCTGGCGCCTATGCCGATGTGGCCCTGGAGCGGGCCCTGCAGCGCAGTCCGCTGGAGGGGGCGGACCGGGCCCTGGCCACCGAGCTGGCCTACGGGGCCATCCGCCAGCGGCGGCTGCTCGACGCCTGGCTCGATGCCCTCGGCCGGGTGCCGGCCGAGCGCCAGCCGCCGCGGCTGCGCTGGCTGCTGCATCTGGGCCTGTACCAGCTGCTGTTCAGCCAGCGGGTGCCCGCCTCCGCGGCGGTGAGCACCACGGTGGAGCTGGCCAAGCGGGCGGGGCTGGGACGGCTGGCCCCCGTGGCCAACGGCCTGTTGCGCCAGGCCCAGCGCCGTCGCGAGGGGCTGGCCGCCTCCGCCGGCAGCCTGGGCCTGCGCCACTCCCTGCCGGACTGGCTGGCACGGCTGCTGCTGCAGTGGCGCCCGGCCGATCAGGCCGAGGCCTTCGCCATGGCCTGCAACCAGGCTCCGGCCCTGGATCTGCGGGTCAACCCGCTGCGCACCAGCCGCGCGGCCCTGCTGGAGGCCCTGCCGGCGGCCGGGGTGGAGGCCACGCCCCTCCCCGATCTGCCCCAGGGCATTGCCCTCTCGGGACGGGTGGGAGAGCTGCGCCGTCTGCCGGGCTATGCGGAGGGGCACTGGAGCGTGCAGGACCGCACCGCCCAGCGGGTGGTGCCCCTGCTGGATCCCCGGCCCGGCGACTGGGTGCTGGACGCCTGCGCCGCCCCCGGCGGCAAGAGCACCCACCTGGCCGAATGGATCGGGGACAGCGGCGTGGTGTGGGCGGTCGACCGTTCCGCGGCGCGCCTGCAGCGGGTGGAGCGCAACGCCGCCAGGCTGGGCCTCGGCAGCATCCAGACCCTGGCCGCGGACGCGACGCGGCTGGCCGAGCTGCAGCCCGGCTGGCGGGGCCGCTTCGATCGCATCCTGCTGGATGCCCCCTGCTCCGGCCTCGGCACCCTGGCCCGCCATGCCGATGCCCGCTGGCGGCTCCAGCCGTCGGCCATCGACGAGCTGGTGGTCCTGCAGCGTCAGCTGCTGGACGCGCTGATGGCGCTGCTGAAGCCGGGCGGCTCCCTGGTGTACGCCACCTGCACCGTGCATCCGGCCGAGAACGGCGAGCTGGTCGACGCCGTGCAGGCGGCCAACCCCGGCTGGACCCTGATCAGCCGCTGGCAGGTCTGGCCGTCGCCCGGCAGCGGCGATGGATTCTTCGCGGCGCTGCTGCGGGCCCCCGGCTAGCCAGCCGGGGCTGGTGCCGGTGGAGGGGGTGGCGGCGGCGGTGGGGCGGCAGGAGCTGGTGCCGCAGGGGCCGGGGCGGATGGGGCCGGAGCCTCGGGGCGGGGACTGGCGCTGGGCCGGGGCGTGCTGCCCGGTTTGGGCAGCGGTCCCGTGGCCCCGGAGCTCGGCCGTGCTGGCTCGGGGGAGGAGGGGCTGGGGGGAGCGGGAACTTCACCCTCACCTGGCTCGGCATCCACGGCGGGTTGAGGGATCGGATCCTCTCTGGGGGGTGGTGCCGCCGGACGGGGGGCGGGGGCTGGCGTGGCAGGGCTGGAAGCGCGGCTGGGCTTGGCCGGCTTGGCGGGTTTGTAGCTGCCCGTGAGCGTGGGTTTGGGCGGGAACGGCAGCACCGGCATGTCCTTGGTGATCGCTGCCATGAAGCGCCGCCAGGCATAGGTCGCCACGACGCTGGTGCTCTTGGTTTCGCGGCTGTTGTCGTAGCCGAGCCACACCCCGGTGGTGAGCTGGGGGATCGAGCCGATGAACCACAGGTCGCGGCCCCCTTCCGAGGTGCCGGTCTTGCCCGCCACCGGCCGGTCCCCCAGCGCGGCGCCCCCACCGGTGCCGTTGAGCACCACCTGCTGGAGCATCCAGAGCATGGCGTCGGCGATGTCGCTGTTCACGGCCCGGCGGCCCTGCTCCCCATCGACCCGGCGGCTCCAGAGCAGCTCGCCGTCGGGGCCGAGGATCTCCTCGAACGGGGTGGGTTTCACGTACACGCCGCGGTTGGTGATGGCGGCATAGGCGGCGGTCATGTCGAGCACGGTCTGCTCCTCGGATCCCAGCGCCATGGGGTAGAAGCGACCCAGTTCCCGCGTGATCCCGAGGCTGCGGGCGGTGGCGATCACCTTCTCGAAGCCAAGCTCCTGCAGGAGGCTCACGGCGACAGTGTTGAGCGAGTTCTGCAGCGCCTTCACCATCGTGACGGTGCCGTAGTAGCGGTTGCCGAAGTTGCGGGGGCAGTAGCCGCCGAAGCAGCGGGCCTTGTCCACCACCGTGCGCTCCGGCAGCATCCCCTCCTTGAGCGCCGTGAGGTAGACGAACAGCTTGAAGGTGGAGCCCGGCGAGCGCAGCGCCTGGGTGGCCCGGTTGAACTGGCTGCTCTCGTAGTCCTTCCCCCCCGACATGGCCCGCACCAGGCCCGTGCCCGGTTCCATGGCCACCAGGGCCCCTTCCAGGCTCCCCGGGGTGGAGGCCTCGACCGTCTTCTGGGCCTGCTCCTGCCAGGCCAGGTTGACGCTGCTGCGCACCGTCACCCCCCCCACCTCGAGCTGCTCGGGAGTGAGCACCTCGGCCAGCTCCTGCTGCACCCAGCTGCTGAAGTAGGGCGCCCGGCTCACCCAGTACTTGGGCTCGGCAGGCTTGAGGGCCAGGGGAGCCGCCTCGGCCTCCAGCCGCTGCCCCTCGGAGATGTAGCCGGCTTCCTGCATGCGGCGCAGCACCACGGCGCGGCGCTGCAGGGCCAGATCGGGATTCACCAGGGGCGAATAGACCGACGGCGCCGGCGGCAGTCCCGCGATCAGGGCGGCCTCGGGCAGGGTGAGCTGGCTGGGATTCTTGGAGAAGTAGATCCAGGCCGCGTCGGCGACGCCGTAGGCGCTGGAGCCCAGATACACCAGATTGAGGTACTCGGTGAGGATCTGGCGCTTGGTGAGCTGCCGCTCCAGCTTCCCTGCCAGGGCAGCTTCCTTGAGCTTCCGCACCACCGTGCGGTCCTGGCTGAGAAACACCGTGCGGGCCAGCTGCTGGGTGATCGTGCTGGCGCCTTCCTCCACCGAACCCTGGGAGATGTTGCGCACCATGGCCCGGGCGATGCCCAGGGGATCGATTCCGTCGTGCTGGTAGAAGCGGCGGTCCTCGGCGGCGATGAAGGCCTGCTCCACCAGGGGCGGGATGGAGCTGCTGGAGAGCTTTTCGCGTGAGACGGGCCCCACCTTGTGGACCACCTGGCCATCCGCCGAGAGGATGGTGAGGGTGCCGGGCCGGTTGTAGTGGTTGATGCCGCGGGCATCCGGGAGCATCCCGTCGAGGCCCGCGAAGATCGCCGCCTGTCCCACCGCGACGCCGCTGCCGAGCACCGCCGCCACCAGGCCGGTGAGCACGAGCCTGCCCTTGCCGCCGCGGTTCTGGCGCTGGCGGTCGTCCTGGGTTCTGGCGGGAACGGTGCGGCTCACATCACGCCACCAGGGCGCTGTGACCGACCGCCAGGGCCGTCACCAGCATGCCGAGCACCAGAAAGGGCTGGGCACTGGCCTGGTACTTGACGTCGTAGGTAACAGGATCGCGCAGCAGCCAGATGTCCTGGAAGGTGATCTGGGGCACGATCAGCAGCACCAGGAGCACGGCAGCGAAATGCTGCCCGATCGCGACCAGCACCGCAACCATGGCCAGCTGGAAGAGGTCGATCATGGCGGCGCTGATCCAGCTGGCCCGGCTGACACCGAACACCACGGGGAGCGACTGGAGGCCCAGGGCCCGGTCGCCTTCGACGCTCTTGAAGTCGTTGACCACCGCAATGCCCAGCCCGGCGAGGGAGTAGGCCAGGGTCAGCAGGGCCGTGGTCCAGGTGAGGTGGCCGAAGAGGGCCTGACCGGCCCACCAGGGCAGGGCGATGTAGCTGGCCCCGAGGGCGTAGTTGCCCAGCCAGCCGTTCTGCTTGAGCTTGAGCGGTGGGGCGGAGTAGATGAAGCTCACGAACGATCCCCCCAGGGCCAGCAGCAGCAGCACCGGGGTGGTGTGAGCGGCCCAGCGGTCGAGGCCATAGGCCACCCCCAGCCCCGCCAGCAGCAGCACCCAGATCTGGATCTTCACCTGGCCCAGCGGGATGGCCCCGGAGGGGATGGGCCGGTAGGGCTCGTTGATCGCGTCGATCTCGCGGTCGTAGTAATCGTTGATCGTCTGGGTGTAACCGGCCAGCAGCGGGCCGCTCATCAGCATGCAGGCGATCGAGGCCCCCACGTTCGGCAGGGTCCAGCTGAACTGGCCGGACGCAGCGGCACCACAGAGGACACCCCAGATCAGGGGGATCCAGGTGACCGGCTTCATCAGCTGCAGCCGGATCTTCCAGATGTTGGTGGTGCCCGAGGCACCTTTCATGCCCAGCAGCTGGCGGGCGGCGGAGCCGCTGGCCGCCTCGGGGTTGGGGCTGTTGGTCAAGGCCGGGGGGTCAGGCGAGGGTGACTTCGTCGTCGAAGAACCAGGCGCCCTTGCCGGCGCCCAGGTCCACCTCCAGGCCGATGCCCTGGCCGTCCACCGTGCGGAAGCCGGTCACCGTGCCGGTCGGGTCGGCCTTCAGGGCCTCGACCAGATCGGCAGGGATGCGGTCGCGGACCCGCAGCACGCGAACCTTGGAGCCGATGGTGATCGTGGCAGCCTGGGCCATGGCCATCGCGACGGGGAAAAAGTGGCGCAACCCTAACAGCGCCTGCCTGCGCTCCCGGCAGGCCTGCCCCTGCCCCAGCCACCACTGACCTCCTCCCTGCCCCCGAGCGCCCATGGTTGCCAAACGGATCATTCCCTGCCTCGACGTGGCCGATGGCCGGGTGGTGAAGGGGGTGAACTTCGTCGGGCTGCGTGACGCCGGCGATCCGGTGGAGCTGGCCTGCCGCTACAGCGCCTGCGGCGCCGATGAGCTGGTGTTCCTCGACATCGCCGCCAGCCACCAGGGCCGCTCCACCCTGGTGGACCTGGTGCGCCGCACGGCCGAGGCGGTCACCATCCCCTTCACCGTCGGCGGGGGGATCGCCAGCGTCGAGGGCATCACCGAGCTGCTGCGGGCCGGTGCCGACAAGGTGAGCCTCAATTCCTCCGCCGTGCGGGATCCCGACCTGGTGGCCCGCGGCGCCGAGCGCTTCGGTTGCCAGTGCATCGTGGTGGCCATCGATGCACGGCGGCGCCCGGAGGGCGACGGCTGGGACGTGTTCGTCAAGGGGGGTCGGGAGAACACCGGCCTCGATGCCGTGGCCTGGGCCCGCCGCGTGGCGGCCCTCGGGGCCGGCGAGATCCTGCTGACCTCGATGGACGGTGACGGGACCCAGGCGGGCTACGACCTGGCCCTCACCCGCGCCGTGGCCGAGGCCGTGGAGATGCCGGTGATCGCCTCGGGTGGTGCCGGCTGCATCGACCACATCGCCGCGGCCCTCAGCCGTGAGCCCGGCGGCGGGGCGGCTTCCGCGGCGCTGCTGGCCTCCCTGCTCCATGACGGGGTGCTCACGGTGGAGGCCATCAAGGCCGAGCTGCTGGCCCGGGGGCTGCCGATCCGGCCGCTTGACTGATCGCGGTCGGTTGTTACGCCTCGTTACCTTGGAAGCGGTTCCGGTGCCGCAGACCTCTCTCCTCGGCCGGCCTCTTGCGGTGTCTGCTTTTCATTCCCTGTCGCCGACCCTGGCCACCGGCCTGGCCCTGTTGATGGTGGTGGCCGTGGTGGCACTGGTGGCGTGGGCCCTGCAGCTGATGCAGGCCGCCAATGACCGTCAGGAATTTTCCCTGATGCTGGCCGGCTGCATGGTGTGCTCCGCCGCGGTCGGGCTGGCCACGGTGATGGTGATCACCTTCACGGCCCCCGACCGGCTCCAGGCCAGTGGGCTGCGCTTCGCTCCCGATGCCGGTGTGAGTCTCGATTCGATCTCCCTGCCCGACCAGCTTCCAGACTCCCTCGTGCTGCCCTGGGATGGGCAGTTTTAAGCCGGGGGATCCCGACCAGGTTCAGCGCCTGTTCGAGCAGATCGCACCGCGCTACGACCTGTTCAACGATCTGCTCAGCCTGGGACTCCACCGCGTCTGGAAGCGTCAGGCCGTCGCCTGGCTGCGTCCCCGCCCGGGCCAGACCCTGCTGGATCTCTGCTGCGGCACCGGCGATCTGGCCCTGGTGCTGGCGGCGCGGGTGCGGCCGGCCGGGCGGCTGATCGGCATCGACGCGGCCGCCGCTCCCCTGGCGATCGCCGCCGCCCGCTCGGCCCGCCAGCCCTGGCTGGCCGTGGAGTGGCGCCAGGGCGATGCCCTGGCCTCCGGTCTCGGGGCCGGCAGCGCCCACGGGGTGTCCATGGCCTACGGACTGCGCAACCTGGCCGACCCGGCGGAGGCCCTGGCCGAGGTGCATCGCCTGCTGCGGCCCGGCGGCCGGGCGGCGTTGCTCGATTTCAACCGACCTGCGCCGGGAACGCTCCCCGCTGTCCTGCAGCGGTTGTGCCTGCGCCGGGTGGTGGTGCCGGCCGCCGGCCTGGCCGGCCTGCGGGAGCATTACGCCTACCTCGAGGCGAGCCTGGAGCGCTTTCCGACCGGGGCCGAGCAGGTCCGCCTGGCGGGCAGGGCCGGCTTCCGGCAGGTGCGCCACCGTCCCCTGGCCGCCGGGCTGATGGGGCTGCTGGAGCTCGAGGCCTGAAGCCGCCCTCCCCCGGACCCCCAGGAGGACAATGGGGTCCAGGTCAGACCCCTCCCGCAGGGCGCGTTGCGTGCACTTCCAGGACATCATCAGCACCCTCAACGGCTACTGGGCGGCGCAGGGTTGCCTGATCCTGCAGCCCTACGACACCGAGAAGGGCGCCGGCACCATGAGCCCCCATACGGTGCTGCGGGCGATCGGCCCGGAGCCCTGGGCCGTGGCCTACCCGGAGCCCTGCCGCCGCCCCACCGACGGCCGCTACGGCGACAACCCCAACCGGGCCCAGCACTATTTCCAGTACCAGGTGCTGATCAAGCCCAGCCCCGACGGCATCCAGGAGACCTACCTGGCCTCCCTCGAGGCCCTGGGCATCAGGGCGGCCGAGCACGACATCCGCTTCGTGGAGGACAACTGGGAGTCCCCCACCCTCGGCGCCTGGGGCGTGGGCTGGGAGGTGTGGCTCGACGGCATGGAGGTCACCCAGTTCACCTACTTCCAGCAGTGCGGCGGGCTCGACTGCCGGCCGGTGTCGATCGAGATCACCTACGGCCTCGAGCGCCTGGCGATGTACCTGCAGGATGTCGAGAGCATCTGGGACCTCAGCTGGAACGCCGAGCGCAGCTACGGCGATCTCTGGCTGCCCTTCGAGAAGGGGCAGTGCACCTACAACTTCGAGGCCTCCAATCCCGAGCGGCTGCAGCAGCTGTTCGCGCTCTACGAGGCCGAAGCCGCGGATCTGGTGGCCCGTGGGCTGCCGGCTCCGGCCCTCGATTTCGTGCTCAAGTGCAGCCACACCTTCAACCTGCTGGAGGCCCGCGGCGTCATCTCCGTGACCGAGCGCACCGCCACGATCGGACGGATCCGAGCCCTTGCCCGCCAGGTGGCGGAGGCCTGGCTGGCCGAGCGGGAGGCCCTCGGCTTCCCGTTGCTGAGCCCGGAGCGGCGGGAGACCCTGGCCGCCGCGGCATGAACCCCCTGCGCGCGCGGCTGCTCACGGCGGTGCTGGTGCTCGGTGCCTTCCAGCTGGGCCGCCTGAGTGAACGCCAGATCTGGCCCTGCCGGCTGCGGCCCCTGGCCGCCCTGGTGGCCCCCCTGCTGGATGGGGCGCTGCCGAGCGAGCAACTCTGCGATCTGCTCCTGAGGATCCCGGGCGCCTGAGCTGGCGGGCCTTGCCCCCGCAGCGGCTGGTGCCCGCTGTGGCAACGCTGCCGGCATGGAGCATGTGGCGGCCAGGGCCCCGGAGCCGCGGGGAGCGGCAGGACCCGCCGGACGGCTGGTCTGGAGCCGGCGGCTGGTCTGGGCCGGCCTGCTGGCGCTGATCCTGCTGCGGGCCTTTTGGCTGGGGATCGCCCCGCCGCCGCCCGTGGCGGGGGATCCGCTCGAGCGCCTGGCCGCTGCGGCCTCGGCCGGAAGCCGCGACAGCCGCCTGGAAGTGACCCTGCGGGGCACCCTGCTCGGCGATCCCCAGCCGACTGGTCCGGACGGTGCCTGCCGGGCTCTGCTCCAGCTGCCGGCGGGGCGGACCGAACTGCGCTTTGCGCACTGTCCGTCCCTGCACCAGGGCTGGCGGCTGGCCGTTTCCGGGCTTTTGCGCCGGCCTGAACCTGCCCCCCATCCCCTGCTGGCGGGGCCGGCGGAGCGCCTCCAGCGCCAGGGCGCCACGACCCAGCTTCAGGTGGCGCGTCACGAGGTCCGCTGGAGTCCGGCCACGCCGATCGCCGACCTGCGCCGCCGCATGGCCCGGCAGCTGGTGCAGCGGGCCGGGGCGGACCGGGGCGGGGTGCTGGCGGCGCTGGTGCTCGGCAGTGCCCGGGTGCCGTTGCCGGCGGAGGTGCGGGAGGCCTTCCGTGCCGCCGGGCTCTCCCATGCCCTGGCGGCTTCCGGCTTCCATCTCAGCGTCCTGCTCGGGGTGGTGCTTCCCCTGGGGCGGCGTCTGCCCTGTCTCCCCCGGCTGGGCCTGGCGGCGGGGGCGATGACCCTGTTCGTGCTCCTGGCGGGGCCCCAGCCCTCGGTGCTGCGCGCCGTTCTGATGGGCGCCCTGGCCCTGGCGGTGCTGGAGAGCGGCCAGCGGGGCCGTCCCTTCGGCATCCTGATGGCCAGTGCCCTGCTGCTGCTGCTGCTCCGGCCGGACTGGCTGGCCGACGTGGGCTTCCAGCTGAGCGTCGTGGCCACGGCGGCCCTGGTGCTCGCCGCGACTCCCCTGGAGCAGGGGCTGCGCGGGCTCCTGCCCGGCTGGTGCCCCGGCTGGCTGGCGGCCGCCACCGCCGTTCCCCTGGCGGCCTCGCTCTGGACCCTCCCCCTGCAGCTGTTCCACTTCGGGGTGGTGCCGCTCTATGCGGTGCCGGCCAATCTGGTGGTGGCCCCGTTGCTCACGCCCCTGACGCTCGGGGCGATGGCCATGGCAGCGGTGGCGGCGCTGCTGCCCGGGTTGCTGGCCTGGCTGCTGCCCCCGCTGGCCTGGCTGTGCGGCGTGCTGCTGGCGGTCGTGCAGGGTTTCGCCGCCCTGCCGATGGCCCAGATGCAGCTGGGGCGGCCGACCCCCCTGCTGGTGCTGCTGCTGGCCGGGGGGCTGCTGGGCCTTTCACTGCCGGGGCTGTGGGGGCGGCTGCGGTGGCGCGGGCTGGCACTGGCCCTGGTGGGCGCGGCGGTGGTCGGCCATCTGGCCCTGCTGCGGGCGGATCGGCTGCTGCTGGTGCACCAGGGCAGCCGCGACCTGCTGGTGGCACGCCATCAGGGTCGGGCGGCTCTGGTGAGTCTCCAGGCGGACCCGTTCAGCTGCAGCCGCGCCCGTCAGCTGGCCACGGGCCTTGGGGTTCGGCGCTTCGACTGGGTGCTGCTGCTCGATCCGGTGGCTCCCGAACAGCCGGCCTGCTGGGGCGAGCTGGGCGGCGTGGTGCTGGCCAGCGAGGACGGCAGCCTGCCGCTTCAGCCCGGCCAGCGGCTCCACAGTCCCGGGCTTTCGGCCGAGGCCCTGAGCCTCGACAGCCGCGCCATCCGGCTTGGGGTCGGGGGGCGGCCCTGGCTGTTGCTGCCCGATCGCCAGGCCCTGTGGGCCTGGCGGGATCAGCCCGGGGCGGGCCGGGCCGAGGGGATCTGGCTGGGTTTTGTGCCCCGGCGTTCCGAGGGGCACTGGCTGCACGCCACCGGCGTGGCTCCCGTCTGGCTGAGCGGCAACCGCTCCACCCAGCTGCCCGCGGCCTGGCACGCCAGCGGAGCCAGTGGCTGGTTGGAGCGGGGATGGGGCTGAGGCTTCCTTACAGTGCGCCAGGCCCGCAGGGCCACCACCTGGAGAGGTGGCTGAGTGGTCGAAAGCGAACGACTCGAAATCGTTTGAAGGGCAACCTTCCGTGGGTTCGAATCCCACCCTCTCCGTTTCCGTTGCATCCGTTCCGGTCGCACGCTGCTGCGGCAGGCCTTCCGGCCGGTTCCGGTGGGCTCAGTTCCGGTTGCGCCGAAACAGGTTGCTCCGGAACAGGTCGCTCCGGGACAGGTTGCGCCGGAACAGGGCCCAACAGGGCTAACCCGTGCCAAAGGCCAAAAAAAAGCGAACACCGAGGGGTGTCCGCCGAGGAACGTCTTAATGAAAATCTTATTACAGACCGTGAACCCCCGTCCTCAGGGTTCTGCTGCCGCTGCGCCACCCCGACAGCGTGCCTAGTCTCATTGGAGAACCACGCAACAGGGGGCGGTGATGCGGATCACCCGGTGCGATGGGGAGTTCCTGGTCTCCCTCAACGCTCAGGAGGCCTCGCGTCTGATGGATGCCTGCGCCATGGTCGTGCTGGCGGCCGACTCGGTGCCCACCGCCACCCTGCCCAGCGCCATGGCCACCGTTCTGGGCGATCTCTTCGAGGGGCTGCGCGGCACCGGCACCTGTCCCGCCACCCCCGATCCCCTGGCCGTCGATCCCATGGCCGTCGACCATCCTGACGCCTGACGGCCTCCCCCTGCGTTCGGCCCATGCCCTGGTTCGTCAAGCTGGAGGAAGGCATCGTGCCGAAGCCGAGCTTCGATGTGGTGGTGCCGGAGCACCTCTCCTGGCTGGCGGAGCTCGAGCGCCGGGGTCACCGCCCGATGAGTGGCTACTGGGCTGATCGCCGCGGCTGCTCAGGCGATGGAGCCGGTGGCATGCTGCTGTTCTGGGCCGGCGACTGGGCGGAGGCCGAGGCCCTGGTGCGCCACGACCCCCTGATCCTGGCGGGATGTGTGCGCTGGACCCTGCACGAATGGGCCACGGTGTTCGGCGCAGGCCACCTCGACTCCCCCTGAGGCTGCCGGGTTCGAGCCCGGCCGGATCAGGAATGGAACAGGAGCACCAGTCCGGAACTGATCTGATGGAATTCCCGCTCCTCGCGGCTCAGGTCCAGGCCGACCTGCAGGGCTTCCTTGAGGGCGTCGTCGTAGGGGGGAGCGGTGGGGGCCTGGCCCGCATGCCACAGGGCCGCTATCCCCACCGGCGTGGCGTGCCAGCGAAAGCGAGGGGTGGTCCCGATGTCGGGCTCCTTCATCGCTTCTTCGAGGAGTTCGCGAATCGGCATGGGCCCATGGACGTGGGAAAAGCTTCGGCAGATCCGCCCTGCTGGGCAATCAGCTGAGAGCTTTCGTGATGAACGTCGCGCCGATCGCTGCCAGCACCGCCACCGCCAGCCAGAGCAGTTCGAGTCTTCGGCTGAGCCGGAGCATGGTGTCCACCGCTGCCCGCTCCGGCCTTGGGCATCCCGCCGCCAGCAGCGGTTTGCGGCTCCGCACTCCCCCATAGCTGTTGCTCCCGCCCAGCTGCACCTGCACGGCATGGGCATAGGCGGCCTGGGAGACCCCCGCGTTCGGCGAGGGGTCGGGTGCGCCGTCCTGAAGGGCTCGCTTCAGCAGGGCCAGGCCAGCGGGGAGGCCATGGCCCTGCACCAGCGGCAGGCTGAGGGCCACCAGCCGGCACGGAAGCCAGACCAGCAGGTCATCCAGGCGTGCCCCGGCGGTACCCAGCCAGGTGAGGCGTCCCCGCCGGTAGCCCAGCATGGAATCGAGCGTGCTGGCGGCCTTGAAGGCCCAGGCCAGGCTCAGGGGGCCGGGGGCCAGGGGCCAGAGGCCCATCACCCCTGCGCCCACCAGCATCCAGAACAGGGGGGCGAACAGTCCGTCCACGGCGTTCTCGCTGGCGGTCTCCGCCAGGGCGCGCAGGATCTCGCCCCGCCCCAGGCCCGCCGTGTCCCGACCCACGATCCAGCCGAGCGTCCGGCGGGCCGGTTCGAGCTGCGGCCCGCGCTCGTCGGGGGGGGCGGCGGCCGGGGGGAGGGCGTTCAGTACGGTCTGCACGCCCTGCTCCAGGCTGCGCCCGGCCAGGGCGCTCGCCAGGGCCACCACGAGCACGACGCGCCCGAGCGTGCCGACCAGGGACAGGCGCTCCACCATCCAGCCGGCCGTCGCGCTGAGGCCCACCACCGCCAGGGTGATGCCGATGCCGGCCAGCCGTAGCCGGCCGGGGCGATCGCCTGCCCAGTGCTCGGCGGCCCGGCGCAGGCCGCCGATCCACCAGCCCATCACCTGCACTGGATGCAGCCAGGCGCGGGGGTCACCGAGGACGCGGTCCAGGGCTGCGGCCGCCAGCACCAGCAGCAGGGGATCAGGGAGCATGTTCAGCTGGGGCGACTGCCCCAGCCGCTCAGGCGGCCTTCAGCCAGCTGAACATCGCGCGCAGGCCCTTGCCGACCTGCTCGATCGGATGCTGGGCATCGCGCTCGCGGATCCGGTTCATCTCGGGCTTGCCGGCCTCGCATTCCGCCACGAAGTTGCGGGCGAAGGTGCCGTCCTGGATGTCGGCCAGGATGCGCTTCATCTCGGCCTTGGTGTCGGCGGTGATCAGTCGCGGGCCGCTCACGTAGTCGCCGTACTCGGCGGTGTTGGAGATCGAGTCGCGCATGGCGGTGAGGCCGCCCTTGACCATCAGATCCACGATCAGCTTCACCTCGTGGAGGCACTCGAAGTAGGCCAGCTCGGGCTGGTAGCCCGCTTCCACGAGGGTCTCGAAGCCGGCCTTCACCAGTTCGCTCAGCCCGCCGCACAGCACGGCCTGCTCACCGAACAGGTCGGTCTCGGTCTCCTCCTTGAAGTTGGTTTCGAGGATGCCGGCCCGGGTGCCGCCGATCCCCTTCGCATAGGCCATGGCCAGGTCGCGGGCCTTGCCGCTGGCGTCCTGCTGCACGGCGAAGAGCGCCGGCACGCCCATGCCGTTCTGGTACTCCCAGCGCACGGTGTGGCCGGGACCCTTCGGCGCGATCATCACCACGTCCACATCGGCGGGGGGCTGGATCAGCCCGAAGCGGATGTTGAAGCCATGGGCGAAGCTCAGCACCTTGCCGGCGCTCAGGTGGGGCGCGATCTCCTTCTCGTAGATCGCCTTCTGGATCTCATCGGGCAGCAGCACCATGATCCAGTCGGCCTTGGCACAGGCGTCGGCGACGCTGAGCACCTCGAGGCCGTCGGCCCGGGCCTTCTCGGCCGAGCGGCTGCCTTCGTAGAGGCCGACCACCACGTTCACGCCGCTGTCCTTGAGGTTCAGGGCGTGGGCATGGCCCTGGGAGCCGTAGCCGATGATGGCCACCGTCTTGCCCTCCAGCAGGCTGAGATCGGCGTCGGAGTCGTAGAAGAGCTGGGCCATCCGGGCAGGTGCGCAGGCAGGGAGCAGGGATCGAGCTTACGCATGTGCCCGGCCCCGGTCCGGGCTGGTTCAGGCCTCGCTGGGATGGGCGATCACCCGGTCGATCAGGCCGTAGTCCTTGGCCTCGGCGGCGCTGAGGAAGTAGTCGCGGTCGGTGTCCTTCTCGATCTTCTCGAAGGGCTGGCCGGTCATCTCGGCCATGCTGTGGTTGAGCATGTCCTTGATCCGCAGGATCTCCTTCGCCTCGATCTCGATGTCACTGGCCTGGCGCTGGCTGGTGCCGCCCAGGGGCTGGTGGATCATGATCCGGCTGTGGGGCAGGGCGAGCCGCTTGCCCTTGGTGCCGGCGCCGAGCAGGAAGGCACCCATCGAGGCGGCCAGACCCACGCAGATGGTCACCACGTCACTCTTGACATACTGCATGGTGTCGTAGATCGCCAGACCGGCGGTCACCGATCCCCCCGGGGAGTTGATGTAGAGGTAGATCGGCTTGGAATTGTCGTCGGAGTCGAGGTAGAGCATCTGGGCGACCAGGGCATTGGCCACTGCGTCGTTGACCTCCGAGCCCAGAAACAGGATCCGCTCCACGCCCAGGCGGGTGTAGATGTCGACCCAGCGCTCGTACTGGCTGCCGGGCAGGCGGTAGGGAACGCTGGGGGTGCCGATGGGCATGGCTTGGAAGCGGCGGGTCGGGGATGGAAAGGGGAAAAGGGGCGGGGCTGGAGCCGGCTGGGCTGGGTGGGCTCAGCCGATCCCGGCAGGGCTGCGGTCGGCGGCGAGCGGCACGCCCTCCGGCAGCTCCTTCTGGCTGGTGAGCACCCGGTCGATCAGGCCGTAGTCCCTGGCCTGCTCGGCGGTGAGGTAGGTCATCCGGTCGGAGTCCCTGGAGAGCTCCTCGACGCTCTTGCCGGTGTTCTCGGCCAGCATCTCGAGCATGGTGCGCTTGTTGTGCAGCACTTCCTGGGCCCGGATCTGAATGTCGCTGGCCTGGCCCCGGGCGCCGCTGCGGGGCTGGTGCAGCACGATCGTCGCGTGGGGCAGGGCGGCGCGCTGGCCCTTGGTGCCGGCGCTGAGGATCATCGCGGCGGTGCCCATGGCCTGGCCGATGCAGATCGTGTGCACCGGTGGTTTCACGTAGCGGATGGTGTCGGCGATGGCGAAGGCCTCGGTCTCGAAGCCGATCGCGTCGCCGGTGAACCAGGAGGTGCCGGTGGAGTTGATGTAGAAGAAGATCGGCTTCTCCGGGTTGTCGAACTCCAGATAGAGCAGCTGGGCAATGATCAGCTCCGTCACGTCGATGCCCATCTGCCGCTTGGCCTCGTCGTCGCTGAACAGCGGCAGGCCGAGGTAGACGATCCGCTCCTTGAGCAGCAGCGAGGGCAGGTCCGGTGGTGGCGTGCGCATCACGGCGGAATCGCCGTAGTAGGGGGCTGACACCGACATCCGTGGACCCTGGCAGGCACTGGGCTGGAGCCTAGCGGGGGGGCCTCGGCTTGCGCTTGCCGTTGCCGGGATCCCTGCGCGGGGGCCGAGCCTCGACGCCGTGGCCGTCGCCCTCCGCCTCCGCCGCGGCCGCCGGCTGCATCACCGCCTCGCTGCGGGCGAAGACGATCCTGCCGGTCGGGTTCTGGAGGGCTCCGGTGACGATCACCGGCAGGCGCTCGCCGATGCGGTCCCGGGCTCCCTCCACCACCACCATGGTGCCGTCATCGAGGTAGCCCACCCCCTGGTCGGCCTCCTTGCCCTCCCGGGCGATCTTGAGCTGGAGTTCATCGCCCGGCTGCACCTCGGGCCGCAGGGCGATCACCAGTTCACTGAGGTTGAGCACCCGCAGCCCCTTCACCTCCGCCACCTTGGCCAGGTTGTAGTCGGCCGTGAGCAGGGTGCCGCCGGTGTCGGCGGTGAGGGCCTGGAGCTTGTCGTCCACCCCCTTGCCCTCGTAGCGGGTGCTGTTGATCACGAGCCGGCGTCCGTACTGGTCGCGCAGTTCACTGAGCAGCTTCAGGCCGCGGCGGCCCCGGCCCCGCTTCTCGGCGTTGGCGGAGTCGGCCAGGGCCTGGAGCTCATCGATCACGCTCTGGGCCACGATCACCTGCCCCTCCAGCAGTCCGGAATCCAGCAGGCCCCGGATGCGGCCGTCGATGATCACGCTGGTGTCGAGAATCTTGGCGGTGGCGGGCTGCAGCACCCCCTCGGCCACCAGCAGGGCCTCGGTGCTGCCCGGGCTGAACAGGCGCAGCAGGGTTCGGCCGTGCACCTCGGCGAGGTTGTAGCCCGACACGCCGAAGAACACGTTGCTGAGCACGGCGGCCAGCGGCTTGACGAACACCACCTCCCAGGGAAGGGGCAGCAGCAGGATCGGGGCGAGCAGCAGGTTGGCCACCAGCAGGCCGAGGATCAGGCCCACGGCCCGGCTGATCAGCAGGTCGGTGGGCATGCTGCGCACCTGCTGCATGAGCCGCCGCCGCAGCTGGGAGAAAAAAAAGCCGGCGATCAGACCGAAGAAGGCGCCGAATCCCCCCAGCACGGTGCGCAGGCCCTCGGGCCTGTCCACCTGCAGCAGCAGGTGCTCTGGCAGCAGATCGACGCCGAGCCAGCCGGCGGCGGCGCCGGAGATCACGAACAGGATCAGGATGAGGGAGTCCACCATTCCCGCCTTGCGTGGCTGCCCGATCAATCCACATGGCAGCATGCCTGAAACCGGGACATTTGGCCGGAGGGGGTAACCGCCCTTGATCGGACCCGCACCGTTGAGCGCGTCAGACGCGGTGTGCCAACCCCTGGCCTGGCCGCCCCGCAGTGCCTACCTCCACATCCCCTTCTGCCACCGGCGCTGCTTCTACTGTGATTTTCCCGTGGTCCCCCTGGGTGACAGGGCCGGCGCCGTTCCGGGCCAGCCCGGGGCAGCCTCGATCGCGACCTATCTCGCCCTGCTGCGGCGGGAGATCGCCCTCGGCCCGGCGGGGCCGCCCCTGAGCACGGTGTACCTCGGCGGGGGCACGCCCTCGCTGCTCGAGCCGGCCCAGGTGGGCACCCTGCTGGAGGATCTGGACGGACAGTTCGGCCTGGCGGCCGCGGCGGAGATCACCCTCGAACTGGATCCGGCCAGCTTCGACCGGCAACGGCTGGCCGGTTACCTGGCGGCTGGCGTCAACCGCGTGAGCCTGGGAGGCCAGAGCTTCGATGATGCGGTGCTCCTGGACCTGGGCCGCCGCCACCGCGGGGCTGACCTGCGGCAGGCGGCGGGGTGGCTGGCCCAGGCCCGTGCCCGGGGGGCGCTGCGCAGCTGGAGTCTGGATCTGATCCAGGCGGTGCCGGGCCAGACCCTCGCAGCCTGGCGTCAGCAGCTGCGCCAGGCCGCGACCCTGGAGCCGCCCCACCTCTCGGTCTACGACCTCACGATCGAGCCGGGCACCGTGTTCGCCCGCCGCGAGGCCCTGGGTGAGCTGGAGCTGCCGGATCCCGATCTCGCCGCCGATCTGATGGAGCTCACCTGGTCAGAGCTGGAAGCCGCCGGCTACGGGCACTACGAGATTTCCAACTACGCCATCCCCGGCCATGCCTCCCGGCACAACCGGGTGTACTGGAGCGGCGCCGGCTGGTGGGGCTTCGGACTCGGGGCCACGGCAGCCCCCGACGGCCGGCGCCAGGCGCGCCCCCGCACCCGTGCGGCCTATGCGGCCTGGCTGGAGGCCCTGGCCGAGGGGCAGGGGGGAGCGCAGCCTGGACGGCAGCCGGCCGGCGCCCTGCCCCTCGATGAACGGCTCCTGGTGGGCCTTCGGCGCCGGGAGGGGGTGAGGCTGCCCCGCCTGCTGCAGGAGGCCGGTCTGGACCCCCCAGCCGTGGATGGGGCGCTGGCTGCCCTGGCGGCACGGCTCCGGCCGTGGCTGCAGCGCGGACTGCTGCTGGTGGAGGGTTCGCGATGGCGACTCAGCGATCCCGCCGGCCTGGCGCTCAGCAATGCGGTGTTGCGGGAGCTGTTGGTCTGGTGGGATGGGGCTGGGATGCCAGCCAGCGACGCAGGGCCTCCACCGCCAGGCTGCGGCCCGGAATCAGCGGGGGGCTGAAGGGCGGCTGGCGGCTGGTGAGGCCCAGCAGGTCGGCGGTGACCCGCACCTGGCCGTCGCAGTCCTCCCCGGCCCCGATGCCGATCACCGGGATGCTCAGGCTGCGGCTGAGCTCACCGGCCAGGTCGGCCGGCACGTGTTCGATCACCAGGGCGAAGCAGCCGGCTTCCTCCAGGGCGCGGCCGTCGCGCAGCAGCCGCTGGCGGCTGGCCGCGTCGTTGCCCTGTCGCCGGTAGCCGGTGCGATGCACCGCCTGGGGGGTGAGGCCCAGATGCCCCATCACGGGGATCCCACTGCGGACCAGCCGATCGATCACGGCCAGGGTCTCGGGTTCAGCGCCCTCCAGCTTCACGCCGGCGGCGGGGGTCTCCTTGAGCACCCGCCCAGCCGCCGCCACGGCGTCATCGGCGCTGCACTGGTAGGTGAGGAACGGCAGATCGCAGATCAGCAAAGGCTCCTGGCCGCTCGAGCAGGCACTGGCCATCCCCCGTGCGGTGGCACGGCAGTGGTGGAGCATCTCGTCGAGCGTGACCGGCAGGGTGGTGGGGTGGCCCAGCACCACCATGGCGAGGGAATCCCCCACCAGCACCGCATCGGCGCCGGCCTCGGTGACCAGCGCGCCGGACAGGGCGTCCCAGGCGGTGAGCACGCTGATCGGCAGGCCAGCCTGCTTGCGTCGGGCCAGATCGGCAGGGCGCAGGGGCACGGTGCTCGGAAGGCGGGGAGGCCATTGCTAGCATCCACGCGACTCGGACCCACGCGGCCCTGACGCCCAAATCTGGTCAGGACCGGAAGGGAGCAGCCACACGGGATGCTCGGGGCAGGCGTGGATTCCGGGTCACCCTCTTCAGCCGGGCGCTCAGCCGCATCCGTGGCTCACCCCGCGGGAACTGACGACCCGGGAACTGACGACCCGGGAACTGACGGCGCGGATCGGGAGCTCACCACTCAGGAGTGGGGATGGTCAGGGGGCACATCCTGTGGGGTCTTCCAGGGCTGCTCCCGGGGCCGATCAGCTGTCCTGGTCGGAGCCCCTGCCCTGACGGTTGAGCAGGAAGGGGGGGATCTTGGCGCCGCGTTCTTCCGGCTGGGGGTTGAAGGCGGTGGCGCTGGTGAAGCTGACCGCGGGCCGCTCGGTGCGGTAGGCGGTGCCGCCGTCGAACCCCGTGGCGATCACGGTGACGTGGATCTCTCCCTCGAGGCGCTCGTCCACCACGGCCCCGACGATGATGTTGGCATCGGGATCGACCACCTCGTAGATGACCTCCGAGGCCGTGGTCATGTCCTCCAGGGTCATGTCCTTGCCGCCGCTGATGTTGATCACGCAGCCCTTCGCCCCATCGATCCGGGCGGACTCGAGCAGGGGGCTGGTCATGGCGGCCTGGGCGGCCTCGAGGGCGCGGCTGCGGCCGGAGCCCACACCGATCCCCAGCAGCGCTGTGCCGGCATCGGACATCACCGAGCGCACATCGGCGAAGTCCACGTTCACCAGACCGGGTTTGGTGATGATGTCGCTGATCCCCTTGACCCCCATGCGCAGCACGTCGTCGGCGGCGCGAAAGGCTTCGTTCAGGGGGGCGCCGGCGATGGCATCACGCAGCCGGTCGTTCGGGATCACGATCAGGGTGTCGACGTGCTCGGCCAGCCGAGCAATGCCCTCTTCGGCCTGCCGCAGCCGCTTGCGGCCCTCGAAGCCGAAGGGTTTGGTGACGATCCCCACGGTGAGCGCGCCGACCTCCTTGGCCACTTCGGCCAGGATCGGGGCGGCCCCGGTGCCGGTGCCACCCCCCATGCCGGCCGCAATGAAGACCAGATCGGCTCCCTCGAGGGATTCCTGCAGTTCGGCGCGCGATTCCTCCGCCGCCTTCTGGCCGATCACCGGATTGCCGCCGGCTCCGAGGCCACGGGTGAGCTTCTGACCCAGCTGGGTGCGTTTCTGCGCCGCTGACTGCAACAGGGCCTGGGCATCGGTGTTCAGCACCCGGTAGCCCAGCCCCTGGAGATCCGAGGCGATCATCCGGTTGACCGCATTGCTGCCTCCACCACCCACTCCGATCACCTCGATGCGGGCCGATTGGCTCGGAACGATGCCCGCAGGGGTGGGGGAGCTCTGGGTCATGACGGCACTGTGAAGGGAGGCACCGTTGGCGGTCAAGCCTTCAGCTTTCAAGGTGGAGATACCGGTATGGATCGGCGGCTCGAACAAAGTGCCGTCGTCTTGCGCCATGGGGCAGGATTACCGGTTAGCTGCGCAGCATTATGTCCGCAGTGAGGCTCCCTGAGTCCGCTGCCTGGCGTGTTTTGCTGGTTTGCTGGCACTGAGCGCTCGAATGGGCTTGCTCTGAACCTTTTCGATGGGCTCGCCCTGACCTTCCGGGCTCCCTGGCCGGGACCGCTCCGCCCGGGGCCCGTCAGGGGCTCTTGGCCGGAGTGGGTGCCGGACCGGCGATGGCGAGTTCGGGCTGTTCGGGATCGCTGAGATCCAGGCTCCTGAGCTGACGGCCCTTGAGCTGGGGCGGCAATTCCTTGACCAGGTGCTCCAGCACATTGAGGCGACGCTTGAGCTGGGCGTCGGCGGGGCCCAGCCGTACGTCGCCCAGGCTGGCGCTGCGCAGCCAGAGGGTTCCGGCCGGCTCGAACCGGATCTCGAGCAGGTCCTTGCCGAGGCTGGCCCGCTGCTCCAGCACCTCGGTGAGGGCGGCGCGGTGCCGGGGATGCCAGCCTTTCACCAGCAGTCCGGCGGCCTCCTCGCCATTCAGCAGCTGTCCCTGGCTGCTGTTCATCCACTGGCCGAGGCGGTCCACGTAGCCCTGTTCCATCCCGCGCGGGGTGCGGCGCTGGGCGCGGGCCACCGCCTCCCGGTCCACCAGGGTCACCCGCAGGCGCGGCGGGGCCATCAACCGGATCACCTGGACCTGCTCGACGGGCAGGGTCGCGGCGAGCTCGTCGGCGATCCGGCGGGGTTCCAGGCCGAGCAGCGTCTGGGGAAACCGCAGTTTCGCCGCCTGGATGACCTGATCGGCTTTCACCTGCCGGCTGCCGAGCACCTCCACCTGTTCCGGGCCGGTGAGGGTCCAGCCCTGGCGCAGCAGGCCGTAACCCAGAGCCGCCGCCAGCCCCGCCAACACCAGCAGGCGCCAGAGGTTGCGCAGCCGTTCGCGGCGCCGCTGCTGGCGCAGCTGGCGCCGCCGTTCGGCCCCGGGGGGAAGCGGACGGGTCTGGGTCTGGCTCACAGCTCGCAGCGGGAGCGGGCCATCAGCTCGTCGATCCAGCGACGGGCCCGCTCCGCGTCCGAGAAGGGGAGGTCCTTCTGCTGGCCGCCGCCCACGAGGCGCAGACGGCAGGCCCCCTGGGCCTCCTCGGTGAGGGGGGCCTCACCGGAACCCAGCGCCAGCAGCTCCACCAGCTCCAGCTGCTTGATCACGAAGCTGTCGCGCACCACGAGTTTGCCGGCCTCGAAACTGCTCCAGCTCAGGACGCCATCCAGGAGCCGGGCCGCACCGCAGCCATCGAGCTTGGCCAGTTCGGAGCCCTCCGCCCACTCGCGGAAGAGATGCTGACGGCGTCGCTCCAGCCACCCGAGGGTGGTGAGCAGCACGAACACCAGCAGCAGCGGCAGCCAGAGCAGCCCGTGACTCATACCGATGCGCCTCCATCCGGGGGGGAAGACTGCCACTCTCTCGCCCCCTGGATCAAGGCATCCACCAGGGTCGGCAGAGGCACACCCGTGGCCGCCCAGAGCATCGGGTACATGCTCTGGCTGGTGAAGCCGGGCAGGGTGTTGATCTCATTGATCCAGAGGGATCCGGAGGCCTCGGCGTAGAAGAAATCGACCCGGGCCAGCCCGGAGGCATTCACCGCCTCGCAGGCCTGCAGCGCCATGCGGCGCGCCTGGTCGGCGATCGCCGCCGGCACCTGGGCCGGGATCACCGTGTGGCTCTTGCCCTCGCTGTACTTGGTGTCGTAGTCGTACCAGTCCGCATCGAAGAGGATCTCCCCCAGCACCGAGGCGCTCAGGGGGCTGGGGCCGCCGCCGCGCACGGCGCACTCGAGTTCCCGGGCGGTCACCCCCTGTTCCACCACGACGCGGGGATCGAGCTGGACGGCGGCCAGCAGGCCGGCCCGGAGGGACGCCCGGTCGGTGGCCTTGCTGATGCCCACCGAGGAGCCCAGGTTGGCGGGCTTCACGAAGCAGGGATAGCCCAGATCGCCTTCGAGCCGATCGAGCAGCCCCTCGGGATCACGCTTCAGCTGGGCTTCGCTCACGCAGGCGTAGGGAACCTGCGGCAGGCCGGCGGCGGCAAAGGCGGCCTTCATGGCCTGCTTGTCCATGCCGACCGCCGAGCCCAGCACCCCGGAGCCGACGAAGGGCACCTGCATCAGGCTGAACAGTCCCTGGATCGTGCCGTCTTCTCCGTTGGGGCCATGCAGAACGGGAAACCACACCTCCATGGCCAGGGCGTGCGGCGGAAAGCCCTGGAAACCGCCCCGATCGCCCCCTGTGGCCAGCTGCTCCTCGCTGGCCGGGGTGCCCTGGGCCAGAACGGCATCGGCCAGATCCGGACCCCACCAGCGGCCGCGCCGGTCGATGTAGAAGCAGCTCACCGCATAGCGGTGGGCGTTGGCGCCCTCCCGCAGGGCGCCGGCCACGGTGATGGCCGAGCGGATGGCGATCGCATGCTCCCCGGAGGCCCCCCCGAAGATCAGACCGACCCGGATCGGCTTGGGGCTCGGGGCGGGGGTCATCGGGGCGCGGGTGCCGGCCGGGCTGGAACTCAGGCCAGTGTGCCGCTCAGGGAGAAGGCGCGCACCTCCTCGATGGACACGTTCACCAGATCGCCGGGTTCCAGTCCGCGACCATCCCGGCCCGATTCCGGGAGGGGGGCGCCGAAGAAGGTGAGCCGGTTGGTGCGGGTGCGGCCCATCCACTGGGCCGGGTCGCGGGGGTTGATCCCCTCCACCAGCACCTGCTCGACGCGCCCTCGGTAGCGTTCGCTGCGCTGGCGTGCCACGCGCTCCACCAGGGCGTTGAGCGCCTGGAGGCGCTCCACCTTCACCGCCTCGCTCAGCTGGTCCGGCCAGTCGGCGGCGGGGGTGTTGGGCCTCGGCGAGTAGGCGGCGGTGTTCACCTGGTCGAAGCCGATCTCCTCGACCAGCTCGAGCGTGCGGCGGTACTGGGCGTCGGTTTCGCCGGGGAAGGCCACGATCACATCGGCGCTGATCGCGGCGTCGGGCATGCGGCTGCGGATGCGCTCGATGATGCGGCGGTAGCGGTCCACCGTGTAGCCGCGGGCCATCGCCCTGAGCACGGCGTCGTCGCCGCTCTGGAAGGGGATGTGGAAGTGCTCGCACACCTTGGGCAGATCGGCGCAGGCGTCGATCAGCCGCTCGGTGAAGTAACGCGGGTGGCTGGTGGCGAAGCGGATCCGTTCGATCCCCTCCACGTCGTGCACGGCCTGCAGCAGGTCGGTGAGCGTGTGCTGCCGGCGGCCCTCCGGGGTGATGCCCGGCAGATCGCGGCCGTAGGCATCGATGTTCTGCCCCAGCAGGGTGATCTCCCTGAAGCCCCGGGCGGCCAGCCCCTCCATCTCCAGGCGGATGGCCTCGGGCAGGCGGGATTGCTCGCGGCCGCGCACCGAGGGCACCACGCAGTAGGTGCAGCGCTCGTTGCAGCCGTAGATCACGTTCACCCAGGCGCACACCTGGCTGTCGCGGCGGGCGGTGGTGATGTCCTCGAGGATGTGGTGCTCGCCGGTGGCCACCACCTGCTGCCCCTGCTCCACCTGCCCCAGCAGGGTGTCGAGCCGGTTGGCGTGCTGGGGGCCCATCACGAGATCCAGCTCGGGCACGCGCCGCAGCAGCGATTCCCCCTCCTGCTGGGCCACGCAGCCCGCCACCACCAGGGTGAGGTGGGGGTTGGCCCGTTTGCGCTGGGCCTGACGGCCCAGGTAGCTGTACACCTTCTGTTCCGCGTTGTCGCGGATCGTGCAGGTGTTGTAGAGCACCAGATCGGCTTCCAGCTCAGCGTTCGCCTCGCGGTAGCCCATGCCTTCGAGGATCCCGGCCATGCGCTCGGAATCCGCCTTGTTCATCTGGCAGCCGAAGGTGGTGATCCAGTAGCTGCCGCGCCCCGGGCCGCCGAGGGCGGGGGGCGCGCTGGGTTGGGTCGCCGTCATGGCACCAGTTTCCGGCATCGCGGGTCGGGTTCCAGGGCAGCCGGCCCATGCCAGCGTGACGGAGCCACCCCGCCCGGCTGGGGCCCGCCGATCCGATGCGCTGCCACCTGCGTCGCTTCCCCCTCACCAAGGCCGTGCCCCTGGCGATCAGCCGCGGCACCACCCACGCCGTGGACCACCTGCTGGTGGTGCTGGAGCACGACGGCATCCGGGGGATCGGCGAGACCGGCGGGCTGGACACGGGCCATCGCCGCTATGACACGGCCACCATCGCCTGGGAACTGGAGCAGCTGGCGCCCCGGCTGGACGGATGCTCGCCGGCCGCGTTCCAGGCCCTCGAGCCCCTGCTGGCGCCGCTGTCCCCCCCGGCCCGCTGCGGCGTGGATCTGGCCCTGCAGGACTGGCTGGGCCAGCGGCTCGGGGTTCCGCTCTGGCGGCTCTGGGGCCTGGATCCGGCAGCCTGTGTCGCCACCAGCGTGACCCTCGGGCTGGGCGAACCGGCGGTGGTGCTGGCGCGGCTCGAGCGCTGGTGGGAGCAGCTGCCGGCCACGCGAATCAAGCTCAAGCTGGGCAGTCCGGATGGGGTGGCCCACGACCTCGCCCTGCTCGACGCGGTGGTGATGGCCCTGGAGCAGCGGCGGCAGAACACCGGCGTGGCCTGTGAGCTGCAGGTGGATGCCAATGGTGGCTGGAGCCTGGAGACCGCCCGGGCGATGGCGCCGGTGCTGGCGGAACGCGGCGTGGTGCTGCTGGAGCAGCCCCTGCCGCCACTGCTGGATGGGGATGCGGATGCGGCCGGCTTCGCGGCTTTGCGCCCCGTCTGCCCGATTCCCCTGGTGGCCGATGAGAGCTGCTGGAACCTGGCGGACCTGCTCCGCCTGGCCCCCCATGTGGACGGCATCAACATCAAGCTGCTGAAGTGCGGCGGTCTGGCGGAGGGGCTGCTGATGGCCCAGGTCGCCCGCCGTCTGGATCTCGGGGTGATGCTCGGCTGCTACTCCGATGGGTCCCTGCTGAACGGGGCCGCGGCCCAGCTGCTGCCCCTGGTGCGCTGGCCCGATCTCGACAGCCACCTCAACCTGGTGGACGATCCGTTCTCGGGGCTGGAGCGCCGCGCTGACCAGCTGCTGCCGCCCTGCGGCGCCGGCCTGGGGATGTCCGCCCCAGACGCCTGGCTGGAGCCGTTCTGATGGAAAGTGGCCCAGTCGAGGTGGCCCCATGGAGGACCTGATCGCCCCCCTCCATCCCGCGGCGCCCCTGGTGCTGCTGCTGCATGGCGGCATGGACAACCTCTCCGGCAAGACCGGCCTGGCGATGCTGCGCTACCGGCCGGGGCCGATCGTGGCGGTGGTGGATCCGACCGGCGCCGGGCGGACGGTGAAGGAACTCAGCGGCATCGACCGCTCCGTGCCCGTGGTGGCCTCCCTCGCCGAGGCGCTCCCCTACGGCCCCGAGGTGGCGGTGGTCGGCCTGGCCCCGTCCGGGGGGCAGCTGCCCCCCGAGGTGCGGGCCGATCTGGCCGTCGCCCTGCGGTCGGGTCTCTCGGTGGCGAGCGGGCTGCACAGCCGCATCGGTGACGACCCCGAACTGGCCGCCCTGCGGCGGGATGGGGCGTGGATCTGGGATCTGCGGCAGGAGCCGGCAGGCCTGGTGGTGGCGGCGGCCCGGGCCGCCGCGCTCCCCTGCCGGCGCCTGCTGGCCGTGGGGTCCGACATGGCGGTGGGCAAGATGAGCGCCTGCCTGGAGCTGTTCGCCGAGGCGGGCCGGCGCGGGGTGGCGGCCCGCTTTGTGGGCACGGGCCAGGCGGGAATCCTGATCTCCGGCCGGGGTGTGCCGCTCGATGCCGTGCGCGTCGACTACGCCGCCGGGGCCGTGGAGGCTGCCGTGCTGGCGGCGGGGCGCGGGCTGCCGGCCTCCGGGCTGGTGCTGGTGGAGGGGCAGGGCTCCCTGTGCCATCCGGGATCCAGCGCCACCCTGCCGTTGATCCGGGGCAGCCAACCGACCGAACTGCTGCTGGTGCACCGTGCCGGCCAGCGGCACATCAAGGGACTGCCCGAGCTGCCGTTGCCCCCGCTGGGCGAGCTGATCGCCGCGGTGGAGGCCCTGGCGGCCCTGGGCCGCTCCGATGGTCAGCGCCCCAGGGTGCGCGCCATCGCCCTGAACACCGCACGGCTCGGCGAGGCGGAGGCCCGGCAGGCGATGGCGGACACGGCGGCGGCCACCGGGTTGCCCTGCGCGGATCCCGTGCGGCAGGGGGCGGCCGCGCTCTTCGATGGCCTGGGTCTGGAAACCTGGCCGGACACCTGATGAGGCCGGCAGGAAAAAGAGGGCGAGCGAGGGGATTCGAACCCCCGAATGGCGGCGCCACAAGCCGCTGCCTTAACCACTTGGCTACGCCCGCCGTGGTCCGCGCCAATGTACCAACCCGTGCTCAGGCCCGCCGCTGCGATCCACCCGTTCGGTGCCAACCTGGCTCAGCTGTCGCGCCCAGGATCCGGTCTGACCTCCGCCGCTCCCTCTCCCTGGCACTCGCCCTGGCTCGGCGGCACGGTGCTGCTGGCCGTCGCCGCAGGCGCCCTGGCCTGGAGCAACCCTGACCCGGCGGAGTTCGCCGACTATGCCGCGGGGCGTCTGGTCGGTGAGATCTCGCGCGAGTTCTGCGATGGGGACGCGCTCCCCACGATGCTGCGGCTCGCCCTGCCCAACTGCAGGGAGCTGGTGGCCTCCCAGCGCCAGGCGATCGGCGCCGTGGTGAGCCAGCAGACCCGGCGCACCAACCTGGGTCTGCTCAGCGTCTACCAGAGCGATCTGGGGGGCCAGCGGGTGCTGTCCTGGCAGGTGCCGCGCTACAGCACCACGGTGGTGGGGATCGCCGGTCAGTTCATCCTGGTCCGTGGTGGTGAATCCGCCCCATGAGCCACCCACCGGTCCAGACCCTGCGGCTGCGGGTGCCCCGCGCCCTGGTGGATGCCCGGCTGGAGGGGCTGGGGCCTGTGGATGGCGAGGGTCTGGTTCCCCTGGCGGTGAGCTGGGCCGGCGAGAGGATCACGGCCCTGGCCCCGCTGCCGCCGCAGGACCTCGCCGAGCCCCTGCCGCTCGCCCTGCCGCCGCTGGTGGAACCCCATGCCCACCTCGACAAGGCCTTCTCCGCACCGGCCCATCCCAACTGGGGCGGCACCATGGCCGGCGCCCTGGCCCGCAACCAGGAGGAATACGGCCGGCGCAGCGCGGCCCAGGTGCTGGAGCGCGGCGAGCGTGCCCTGCGGCTCGCCTGGAGCCAGGGCCTGCGGGCCATCCGCAGCCATGTCGACAGCGTCGGGCCGGCGGCCCTGGCCAGCTGGGAGGCCCTGCTGGAGCTGCGCCAGCGCTGGGCCGGCCGGGTGGATCTGCAGCTGGTGGCCCTGGCGCCTCTGGCCCACTGGCTGACGCCCCAGGGCCAGGAGCTGGCCCGCTGGGTGGCCGACCGGGGTGGGTGCCTCGGCGGGGTGCTGGGGCCCCCCTTCGCCACGACCCTGACCGATCGCGAAGCCCTGGCGGCTCTGCTCGATCGGGCCGAGTGCTTCGGCACCGCTGTGGATCTCCACGTCGATGAGGCGGAGGTGAAGCCCGGCCGGGGGGTGTCCCTGGTGGCCCGCCTGGCCCTGGAACAGCGCTGCGGCGTGCCGATTGTCTGCAGCCATGCCGCCAGCCTCGCCCTGCTTCCCGAGCGTGCCACCGACCGGCTGGCCGAGCAGGTGGCCGCCGCCGGGATCGGGGTGGTGGCCCTGCCCCTCACCAACCTCTGGCTGCTGGGACGTCGCCCCGGCCGCACCCCGCTGCTGCGGGTGCAGGCTCCGATCCGCAGCCTCCAGCGCGCCGGGGTGCGGGTGGCCCTGGGGGCCGACAACGTGCAGGACCCGTGGTTCCCGGGGGGCGATTTCGATCCGTTCGAGCTGCTGCGCCTGGCGGTGGTCACCAGCCACGTGATCCCGACCCTGCGCCAGGGCCTGGCCCCGTTCACCACGGCGGCGGCCCAGCTGCTGGGGCTGGCCTGGGATGGCGTGCTGCGTGAGGGCGCCCCGGCCGATCTGGTGGTGCTGGCCGCCACCGGCTGGAACGACCTGCTCGCCCGCACTCCCCGCCGGCGCGTGCTGCGGGCCGGCCGATGGCTCGAGCCGCCCGCCGCGGAGCAGCCCTCGCCGCTGCTGCAGGGGCTGGGAGCCCCGCCCGCCCGTGCCTGACGCCGCCCTGCCGCACCAGGCCAGGCTGCCGCCCCGGCCGGATCCGGCCCGGATGGCTGAGCTGGCGGCCGAGCTGGTCCACCAGGACCCTGGCCTGGAGCTGGTGGGGCCGGACCAGCCCGCCGAGCTGCAGCGTCTCTCCCACGACTTTCACGACTACTCGCCGGTGCTGGTGCCGCTGTTCCAGGACCGGCGGGCCCAGCTGGCGGTGCGGGCCCGCACGGTGGAGCAGGTGCAGGTGGTGGCGGCCGCCTGTGGGCGCCTGGCGGTGCCGCTGACGGTGCGGGGGGCGGGCACCGGCAACTACGGCCAGTGTGTGCCCCTGGCCGGGGGGGTGGTTCTCGAGCTCACCGGGCTCGATCGGCTACGCGCCTGCGATGCGGAGACCGGAGTGGTGGAGGTGGAGGCCGGTGCCCTGATGGCGGCGGTGGACCAGCAGCTGGCCCCCCGGGGCCGTGCCCTGCGGCTGATGCCGAGTACCTACCGCAGCGCCACGATCGGCGGCTTCGTCGCCGGGGGCTCCGGTGGGATCGGTTCGCTGCGCTGGGGCTTCCTGCGCGATCCGGGCAACCTGCTGGGCCTCGAGGTCGTGACCCTGGAGCCCGAACCCCGTCTGCTGCGGCTGGATGCCACCGGCAGCGCGCCGCTCAACCATGCCTACGGCACCAACGGCATCCTCACGGCCCTGCGTCTGCCCACCACCGAGGCCGTGCCCTGGCAGCAGCTGGTGGTGGGATTCGACGCCTGGGACCGGGCCCTGGCGGCGGCTGCGGCCCTGCCCGCCACGGCCCTGGTGCTCAATGCCCTCAGCCTGCTGGAGGCCCCGATCGCGGCCCGCTCCCCCTGGCCGGCCGGGTGTCCTGCCGCGGCCGCCGGCGAGCACCGCCTGCTGCTGCTGGCCGCGCCCGACACCCTCGAGGTGCTGCCGTCCTGGCTCGCCGAGCGGGGCGGCATCCTGCGCTGGCAGGCGCCCCAGGGCCAGAGCCGGGGCCTGCCGCTGCGGGAGCTCACCTGGAACCACACCACCCTCCACTGGCGGGCCCAGCAGGCCGGCTGGACCTACCTGCAGATGCTGCTGCCCCAGCCGGAAGCTGCCTGCCTGAACGCCCTGCGGGCCCGCTGGGGGGAGGACCTGCTCTGGCACCTCGAGGCGGTGCGGCAGCAGGGCGCGGCGCGGCTGGCGGCCCTGCCCCTGCTGCGCTGGCGTGGACCGGAGAGTCTGGCGGCGCTCCTGGCGCACTGCCGCGAGCTGGGGGCCTTCGTCTTCAACCCCCACGTGGTCACCGTCGAGGACGGCGGCCTCGGGGTGGTCGATGCGGACCAGGTGGCGGCCAAGGCCGCCTACGACCCGGCCGGTCTGCTCAATCCCGGCAAGCTGCGGGGTTGGCTGGAGCGCTAGCAGCCGAGGCTGAGCCGCGTGTCGGCCCCGGTGATCGGGTGGGTGCCCTCCGCCTCACGGCAGAGCTGGCGCTGGTCCGCCCGGTCGATCAGGGCATCGCTGAAGTCGGCGTTGGTGACCGTGGCGCCGCTGAAGTTGCTGCCGGAGGCGATCACCCCGCGGAGGTCGGCGCCGCTGAAGTCGGCGCCGCTGAAGTCCACCTTGTCCATCAGCACGCCGCTGAGGTCTGCCCCCACGAAGCGGGCCTCGGGGAAGGCCGCCTGGGTGAGGATGGCTCCGTGCAGGTTGGCGCCGGAGAAGTCGGCGTGGCGCCCCGCCGCCCCCGCGAAGGAGGTGTTCGCCAGGTCCTGGCCGCTGAAGTCCTGCTCGTTCTGGTTGGTGAGGGTGTAGTCGACCCCGGAGAACGCGGCCCAGGCGGGCAGGGCACCGGCCGTGAGGCTGCCCACCGCGACGCCCGCTGCAACGACCACCGCCACGACCATGGCCAAGCTCACCGTCACGCCAAACGTCACACCCACCGTGAGGATCCCCTGCAGGGGCTGGAGCAGCCGGGACCGGAGCGGACGGCGGGCCATGGCGCTGAGGCGTCTGCGCTCACTCTGGCGCGCTCGCCGCGAGCAGGTGGCCGATCAGGTACAGGGAGCCGGCCACCAGCACGGGCTGCCCGGAGCCCCCGGCGGCGGCCCTGCGGATCGCCTCCGACAGATCCTCGGCCTGCTCGAGCCCAACCCCCGCAGCGGGGCAGGCGTCCTGCAGCGCCGCCGCGGTCCAGGACGCATGACCCGGCACCGCCACGATCCAGGCCCGATCCCCCGGCCCCAGCAGGGCCTGCAGGATCTCCACCCCCTGCTTGTTGGCCAGCATGCCCAGCACCCACCGGCGGGGGCCCGGCCCCAGGCCATGCCGCTGGCCGTGCTGGTCGAGTTCCCGCCGCAGCCGCTGCGCCGCCGGCGGGTTGTGGGCGCCGTCGAGCAGCAGCGGAACGCCCAGCCGGTGGATCCGCTGCAGCCTTCCGGGCCAGCGGGCTGCGGCGAAGCCCCGGCGGATGGCCGCCTCGGGGATGGTCCAGCCCTGGGCGCGCAGGGCCCGCAGCATGCCGAGGGCCACGGCGGCGTTGAGCTGCTGCACGCCCCCCGGCAGGCCCAGGACCCACGCGCTGGGATCCAGCGGCTCCACCCACTCCAGCCTGGCGCCCATCCGCCGGGCCTGGGCGCCCAGCACCGCCGCCACCTCGGGCTGCTGGGGCCCGCTGACCGCCCAGGCTCCCGGCTGCAGCACCGCGGCCTTCTCGGCGGCGATGCTGGCCGCGTCCGGCCCGAGGAACTCGGCGTGATCCAGGCCGATCGAGGCGAAGCCGATCACCCGCCTGTCGGGGTGGCAGGTCGTGGCATCCAGCCGGCCGCCCAGGCCCACCTCCAGGACCACCAGGTCGAGCCCGGCCTCGGCGAAGGCCAGGAATGCGGCGGCCGTGACCAGTTCGAACGGGGTGAGGCCATGGCGCTGGGCCGCCGCGGCGGCCGCCTGCAGGTGGTGGCGCAGGCTGGCGGCGGCGATAGGTTCGGCCCCAGGTCGGATCCGCTCCGTCCAGCTCACCAGATGGGGGGAGGTGTAGAGCCCGGCCCGGAGTCCGGCGGCCAGCAGGGCCTGGTGGAGCAGGGTGCAGATCGATCCCTTGCCGTTGGTGCCGGCCACCTGGATCGCCGCGAACCGGCGCTCCGGGTGGCCCAGGTCCGCCAGGGCCGCCTGCAGGCGCTCCAGCCCCAGATCGACACCCCGGCGGCTGAAGGGCTCGATCAGGTCGGCGAAGTCGTCGGTGGCGCCCGGCAGGACGTCCGTGGTCTCAGCCAAGGCCGATCAGGGCCTTCTCGAGCCGCTCCACCGCCTGACGCACCTGGCGGGGCTGGATGGTCAGGGGGGGGACGAACCGCACCACATCGGCACCCGCCGGCACCACCAGCAGACCCTCCTCCAGGGCGGCCTTGACCACGGCCGGAGCCGGCGGGGCTTCAGGCCGCAGCACCAGGCCCTGGAGCAGGCCCCAGCCGCGCACGCCGGCCAGCTGCTGGGGGTGCCGCTTCACCAGATCCCCGAGGGTCTGCTGCAGCAGCTGGCCGGTGCGCTGCACGTGGCCGAGCAGCTGGCGCCGTTCGATCTCGGCCAGCACGGTGAGCCCAGCACGGCAGGCGAAGGGGTTGCCGCCGAAGGTGCTGGCGTGATCGCCGGGTCTGAAGTGATCCACCGCCCGCTTCACGGCGAGGGCGCCGATCGGGATGCCCCCGCCGAGCCCCTTGGCGAGGGTGAAGGCGTCGGGTTCGACTCCGAGGGTCTCGTAACCCCAGAGCCGGCCGCTGCGTCCCACGCCGATCTGAACCTCGTCGAAGACGAGCAGGATCCCCCGGGCATCGCAGAGCTCGCGCACCCGCTGGAAGAAGGCCCGATCCCCCGGATGCACCCCGCCCTCCCCCTGGAGGGGTTCGAGCAGCACGGCCGCGACCTGCGGGCCCTCCGCTTCGGAGGAGGCCAGCAGGGCTTCGAAGGCGGCCGTGTCGTTGTAGGGGAAGTAGCGGAAGCCGGAGACCATCGGTTCAAAGCCCCGGTGGTACTTGGGCTGTCCCGTTGCGGTGACCGCGGCGAGGGTGCGGCCATGGAAGCTGGCCTGGGCGGTGAGGATCAGGGGAGGGCGGGCTTCCGTTCCCTGGATCCCCCGCACCGTCTGGCCATGCTTGCGGGCCAGCTTGATGGCCGCTTCGTTGGCCTCCGCGCCGGAGTTGCAGAAGAACACCCGGTCGAAACAGCTCCGGGCGGTGATGGCGCCGGCCAGCTCTTCCTGCTCGGGGATGCGGTACAGATTGGAGACGTGCTGCAGCTTGCCCAGCTGGCGGTTCAGGGCGCGCCGCATCCGGGCGTCGCTGTGGCCCAGGGTGCAGACGGCGATGCCGGCGACGCAGTCGAGGTATCGCCTGCCCCGGTCGTCCCACACCCAGGCACCCCGCCCCCGGGTGAGGCTGATCGGGAAGCGGGCATAGGTGTCCATCACCGGATCGACCTGGCCGACCGGTGCTGCAGGGGGCACCTCAGCAGTGGGAGCGGTGGGACTCGAACCCACATGCCCGAAGGCGCTCGATTTTGAGTCGAGTCCGTCTACCAATTCCGGCACGCTCCCTCGAGCGCGAGCTTACGCGGCCAGGCTGGCCTGCAGGCTGGTCCTCGGGGCATCGGCCGCCGAGACGACCCGCTGGATCGAGGCCCCCACGGCGTTGAGCTTGTCCTCCAGACCGGCATAGCCCCGGTCGAGGAACTCCAGGCCCCGCACCGTGGTGATGCCTTCGGCCGCCAGACCGGCCAGCACCATCGCGGCGGAAGCCCGCAGATCGGTTCCCTGGACCGGGGCCCCGCTCAGCCTGCCCACCCCCTCGATGAAGGCGGTGTTGCTCTGCATGCGGATGGCGGCCCCCATGCGCTGCAGTTCGGCCACGTGCTGGAGCCGGTTCTCGAAGATGTTCTCAGTGATCACGCTGGTGCCCCGGGCCGTGGCCAGCAGGCTCATGAACGGGGCCTGCAGGTCGGTGGGGAAGCCGGGGAACGGCTGCGTGCGCAGGTCGACGGCCTGGATGACATCGGCCTTGATGGTGAGGCCGATGCCGTCGGGCTCCAGGGTGCAGCCGGCCTCCTCGAGCTTGGTGAGCACCGCCCCAAGGTGCTCCGGGATGACGGGGGTCACCCGCAGCTGGGAGCGGGTGATCGCTGCGGCGAGCAGCAGGGTTCCCGCCTCGATCCGGTCGGGGATGACGGCGTAATCGGCGCCATGGAGGCGGTCCACACCCACGATGGTGATCGTCGGGGTGCCGGCGCCGCGGACCCGCGCACCCATCGCCAGCAGCAGGCCCGCCAGGTCGATGACTTCGGGCTCCTGGGCCGCGTTGTCGATCACCGTCTCGCCGTCAGCGAGGACGGCGGCCATCATCAGGGTCTCGGTGGCACCGACGCTGGGACAGTCGAGGTGGATGCGGCTGCCGGTGAGGCGGTGACCACGCCCGGGCACCACGGCGGTGACGACCCCGTGTTCGATGGTGACCTGGGCGCCGAGGGCCTTGAGCCCCTTGACATGCTCGATGACGGGGCGGGTGCCGATCTGGCAGCCGCCGGGCAGCGGAACCTTCGCCATGCCCATGCGGGCCAGCAGGGGACCGATGCAGAAGAAGCTGGCCCGCAGGCTGTTGACCAGTTCATAGGGAGCGGTGGCGCTGTGAATCCCCGAACCGTCGAGGTCGAGGCTGTCGCCATCCCGGCTCACCCTGCCGCCGAGGCTGGTGAGCATCTCGCCCATGCCCGTGATGTCCGTCAGCGGGGGCACGTTGCGCAGCCGCACGGTGTCGCGGGTGAGCAGGCAGGCCGCCATCAGCACCAGGGCGGAATTCTTCGCACCACTCACCTGAACTTCGCCGCTCAGCCGGCGTCCGCCGCTGATCAGCAGCTGGGGATCAGGCGTCTCAGGGGTCGGGGTGGCGGCGTGAATGGCTGAATAGCTCATGATCAGGCCTTCCGGGCTCCCTGGTCGCCGCATCTTGACAACAAAACGTGAGACCGTCTAGACGGCCGCCGCGCGAACTGGCCTGACGGGCGCCGGGACAGCGCGGGGCCGGATCGGGGGCGGGCGGCTCCATGGCGTATCCTTTTCGGGTCGCTGAGCAGCAGCCACGCGGCAGCCACGCGGATGTGGCGGAATTGGTAGACGCGCTAGTTTCAGGTACTAGTGGCAGCAATGTCGTGGGAGTTCAAGTCTCCCCATCCGCATTTTCAATCTCATGATTCTCCTAAAAATATCCAACTCCTCCGAGGTGGTTGCCTCGAAGGTGGGCAAGTTTCTGGAGAGTCTCACCCCTGATGGCCTCGACCAGACCACCGTCGAGGACATCGTCCTGCGCAAGCTGATCGAGAACCTCCGCGCCGAAGGCATCAAGGGGGAGGTGGCGGCGGTGCGGGGCCTCGAGCTCGATGAGGCCGAGCTCGTCATGCACGACGCCCTGCGCGTGCGCCGCCACGAACGGTTCTGAACCCCGGATCGCACCTCCCCGTGGCCCCCTTGCCGGAGGTCATCGCCAGCCGCCGCAACCCTCTGGTGCGCCGGTTGCGGCAGCTTCACCAGCCCCGGGGCCGGCGGGAGCAGGGGCTCGCCCTGCTGGAGGGCACCCATCTGGTGGAGGAGGTGTCGCGCCTGGCCCTGGAACCCCGGGAGCTGGTCGCCACCCCGGCCTGGTTCGATGCCCACGCCGCCCTGCTGGAGGGGCTGGCCGGGTCGTGGCGTCCGGTCGCCGTGACCCCCGAGGTGCTGGACGCGGTGGCGACCACCGAGCACCCCGATGGGGTGGTGCTCACCCTGCCGCTGCCCACGCCCAGCTGGGGGCCGGCGCGGCCTGGCCTGGTGCTGGCGCTCGACGCCCTCCAGGATCCGGGCAATCTGGGCACGCTGATGCGCACCGCCCTGGCCGCCCAGGTGCAGGCCCTCTGGCTCGCCGAGGGGGCTGATCCGCTCCAGCCCAAGGTGCTGCGGGCCTCCGCCGGCGCCGCCCTCGCGCTGCCGACCCGCCGCTGCAGCCGTGCTGAGCTGGTGGACAAGCTCAACGCGCTGGCCGGACAGAGCGCCCTGCAGGTGGTGGCCACCCTGCCACCCCACAGCGGCGCCCTGCCCTACTGGCAGCTCGACTGGCGGCGTCCCACCGTGCTGCTGCTGGGGCAGGAGGGGGCGGGCCTGGCACCCGAGCTGGTGGAGCGGGCCACCCACCGGGTCACCATCCCCCACAGCGCCGCCGTGGAGTCCCTGAATGTGGCGGTGGCCGCGGCGCCTCTGCTGCTGGAGCGGTGGCGGCAGCAGGCCGAATCCTGACGCGCGGCCTGCGACGGGGGAGAATGCCCGCCAGCTGAGTACGGCCCCCGGTGAGCGACGCCCCCTTCAACGGCGCCTTCGACTACGACGTGATCGTGATCGGGGCCGGCTACGGCGGCTTCGATGCGGCCAAACACGCTGCCGACCATGGCTTGCGGGTGGCGATCGTGGAATCCCGCGACATGGGTGGAACCTGCGTGAACCGGGGCTGTGTGCCGAGCAAGGCGCTGCTGGCCGCCAGCGGCCGGGTGCGCGAACTGGCCGATGCCGAGCATCTGGCCGGCTTCGGCATCCATGCGGCCCCGGTGCGGTTCGAGCGCCAGAAGATCGCCGACCATGCCAACCAGCTGGTGGCGACGATCCGCACCAACCTCACCAGAACCCTGGAGCGGGCCGGGGCCACCATCCTGCGGGGCAGCGGACGCCTGGCCGGTTCCCAGCAGGTCACCGTGCGGGAGAGCGGCAGTGGCCTGGAGCGCACCTACAGCGCCAGGGACGTGATTCTGGCCACAGGCTCCGAGCCCTTCGTGCCGCCGGGCATCGAGACCGACGGCCGCACGGTGTTCACCAGCGACGAGGCCGTGAGCCTGGAATGGCTGCCCCGCTGGCTGGCGATCATCGGCAGCGGCTACATCGGCCTGGAATTCGCCGATGTCTACACGGCCCTCGGCTGCGAGGTGACGATGATCGAGGCGCTGGATCGGGTCATGCCCACCTTCGATCCGGACATCGCCAAGATCGCCGCCCGTCACCTGATCGACGGCCGCGACATCGACGCCCGCGCCGGCGTGCTGGCCCGCAAGGTCACCCCCGGCTGCCCCGTGACGATCGAACTGGCCGACATGCAGAGCCGGGAACTCGTCGAGACCCTGGAGGTCGATGCCGTGCTCGTGGCCACCGGTCGGGTGCCGAGCAGCAAGGATCTCAACCTGGCGGCGGTGGGGGTGGAGACCAACCGCGGCTTCGTTCCGGTGGATGAGCGGATGCGGGTGCTGGTGCAGGGGGAACCCGTGCCCCACCTGTGGGCCGTGGGGGATGTCACCGGCAAGATGATGCTTGCCCACACGGCGGCCGCCCAGGGCACCGTGGCTGTCGACAACATCCTCGGGCACGCCCGCGCCATCGATTACCGCTCGATCCCCGCGGCCACCTTCACCCACCCGGAGATCAGCTCGGTGGGGCTGAGCGAAGCCGATGCCAGGGAGCTGGCTTCGCGGGAGGGCTTCGAGCTCGGCAGCGTGCGCAGCTACTTCAAGGCCAATTCCAAGGCCCTGGCCGAACTGGAGAGCGACGGTCTGATGAAACTCCTGTTCAACAAGGCCAGTGGCGAAGTGCTGGGGGCCCACATCTATGGGCTGCACGCGGCCGACCTGATCCAGGAGATCGCCAACGCGGTGGCCCGCCGCCAGAGCGTGGTGGAGCTCGCTCGGGAGGTGCACACCCACCCCACCCTCAGCGAGGTGGTCGAAGTCGCCTACAAACAGGCCGCCATGGCGGTGGACTGAGCGCCCCAGCCCCGCGCTGACGCACCACCCAATCCCCTCACACCGCCTGAGCCATGGAGATCCGTCGCCGACCACCCAACCCCAAGGTGAAGGTGGCCCATCTGGAGTACGCCATTCCCCATGACGAGGCTGAGCCCCGCCACATCCTCGAGCGGATCGTGTGGGAGAAGGACCGGGAGGTCGCCAGCGACCGGCAGCGGGTGCCGCTCGAGAAGCTCCGCCAGCAGGTGGCCGAGCTTCCCCCCACCCACGATTTCCTGGCGGCGCTGCGGGCCAGCTGCCGCAAGCCCGCGGTGATTGCCGAGATCAAGAAGGCGAGCCCCAGCAAGGGGGTGATCCGGGAGGACTTCGATCCGGTGGCGATCGCCCGCGGCTATGCCGCCGGTGGTGCCAGCTGCCTCTCGGTGCTGACCGACCGGTCGTTTTTTCAGGGTGGATTCGACGTGCTGGTGCAGGTGCGCCAGGCGGTGGATCTGCCCCTGCTCTGCAAGGACTTCATCCTCAGCCCCTACCAGCTCTACCAGGCCCGTGCCGCAGGAGCCGATGCGGCGTTGCTGATCGCGGCGATCCTCACCGACCAGGATCTGGCCTACCTGCTCAAGGTCACCCGCAGCCTGGGGCTGACGGCCCTGGTGGAGGTCCACGATGCCGAGGAGCTGGAGCGGGTGCTCGCCCTCGACGGCGTGAGCCTGATCGGCATCAACAACCGCGACCTGGCCACCTTCCACACCGATCTGGCCACGACCGAAGCGCTGATGGCCGGCTACGGCGATCAGCTCCGGCAGCGAGGGGCTCTGCTGGTGAGCGAATCGGGACTGTTCAGCCGGGAGGACCTCGACCGGGTGCAGGGAGCGGGAGCCGATGCCGTGTTGGTGGGTGAAGCGCTGATGCGGCAGGCCGATGTGACGGCGGCCCTGGAGACCCTGATCGAGGGCTGAAGCCGCCGCGCCCCCGGCCCCCACGGAAAAAGCCCCCACCGTTCGGCGGGGGCTGGGTGAATCGAGGGACCGAAGGCCTGGCGCCCTCGACCCCGCCGACAGCGGTGCGGTCTGCTCAGACCTTGCGGGAGTAGAACTCCACCACCAGCAGTTCGTTGATCTCGAGGGCGACCCACTCGCGCTCACACTTGCTGATCACCTTGGCGGTGAGCTTGTTCTTGTCGAGCTCCAGGTGGGGCGGGATGTTGGCCAGACCGGGGAATTCCAGGTTGCCTTCAGCCAGTTGCTTGCTCTGCTTGCGTTCCCGGATGGCGACCACGTCACCGGCCTTGCACTGGTAACTGGCGATGTCCACCACGCGGCCGTTCACCATGACGTGACCGTGGTTCACCAGTTGCCGGGCACCGGGCACGGTGGGGCCGAAGCCGAGACGGAAACAGATGTTGTCGAGACGGTTCTCGAGCAGTTTGAGCAGGTTGGTTCCGGTCGAACCTTCCTGGGCGCGGGCTTTCTTCACGTAGCGGACCAGCTGACGTTCGGAAATCCCGTAGTTGAAGCGAAGCTTCTGCTTCTCTTCCAGACGGATGGCGTATTCGGAGCGCTTGCGACGGGCTTGGCCGTGCTGACCGGGGGGATAAGACCGCTTGGCGGACTTACGGGTGAGACCGGGGAGGTCTCCCAAGCGCCGCGTGATCCTCAGACGAGGGCCGCGGTAACGAGACATGAAAAGAAGGTCGTGGGACGGAACGGCCCCGCCGGATGGGGGCCCGTGGCGACGGTTGCTCGGGCAAGCTGGAGAGCGTCCGCAGCCCGCGCTTTGACGCGCCAACGATCGATCCTATCGGTTGGCCCCGAGGCCCTCGGACTCACCCCGGTCCCTGAGCCGCTCGGGCTGCCCCCGGGGCCCTCCCGCTGGCTGGCCCTGCTCCTGCTGGGGCTGATCGGCGCCTACCGCCGTTTCCTCTCGCCCCTGCTCGGACCCCGCTGCCGCTTCATCCCCAGCTGCAGCGCCTACGGCCTGGAGGCGATCCGCCGCCATGGACCCTGGCGCGGCAGCTGGCTCACCCTGCAGCGTCTGCTGCGCTGCCATCCGTTCACGCCCTGCGGCTGTGATCCGGTGCCCGACTGACCCGCTCCTCCCCCTTCCCCATGACCATGCTGCGGCTCTATTCCCGCCCGGGCTGCTGCCTGTGCGAGGGCCTCGAGGAGAAGCTGCGCGGGCTCGCTGCCGCGCCGGATCTGGAGGTGGTGAATGTGGATGAGGATCCGGCCCTCCAGGCCCGCTTCGGTCTGGAGGTGCCCGTGCTGGCCTGGCAGAGCCCCCAGGGGGAGCAGGTGCTGCCGAGGGTGCCGCCTCGTCTGGTGGACGAAGCGCTGCTGGTTTGGTTGCGGAGGAACGGTTTTCCTGGCCGGAGCGCCTAGAACGGCGCCACCTCCCGGCTGAGCGGCCCATGAACCACCGGCTTCACCCCCTGCTGCGCGACGTGGGACTGCAGGTACCCGCCGACTTTCCCGAGGCGTCTGTCGAAGCGATCAGCTGCGACTCCCGCCGGGTGGGCCCCGGCACCCTGTTCGTGGGTCTGCCTGGCAACCAGGTGGACGGCGGGGCCTTCTGGCGTTCGGCACTCGCGGCCGGCGCCTGTGCCGCGGTGGTGAGCCCTGCGGCCGCCGCCGCCGACCCCCCGGCGGCGGGCGATCCCGTGCTGGTGACGGATGGGGCGATGGCCCGCTGGGCGGGGCTGCTGGCCGCCGCCTTCTGGGGCCAGCCCAGCCAGCGGATGGCCCTGATCGGGGTCACCGGCACGAACGGCAAGACCACCACCACCCACCTGATCGAGCATCTGGCCGCCGCCGCCGGCACTCCGGCGGCGCTGTTCGGCACCCTCGAGAACCGCTGGCCCGGCCATGCCGTCACCGCCCAGCACACCACCGCCTTCGCCGATCTGCTGCAGGCCCAGCTGGCCCAGGCGGCCGATGCCGGCGCCCGCATCGCCGCGATGGAGGTGAGTTCCCACGCCCTCGACCAGCAGCGGGTGGCGGGTTGCCGTTTCGCCGGCGCCGTGTTCACCAACCTCACCCAGGATCACCTCGATTACCACCCCTCCATGGAGGCGTACTTCGCCGCCAAGGCGAGCCTCTTTGCGGCTCCCCTGCTCCTGGAGAAGGGCACCCCCTCTGCCGTGGTGAACCGGGACGATCCCTGGGGGGCCCAGCTGGCCGCCCAGCTGGGGGAGCGCTGCTGGAGCAGTTCCCTGCGCGACGCCGACGCCGACCTGTTCATCGACGCTCTGACCATGGAGAGCAGCGGGGTGCGGGGGCGGCTGGTCACCCCGGTGGGCGAAGGCCGGTTCCGCTCCCCCCTGCTGGGCCGCTTCAACCTGATGAACCTGCTGCAGGCCGTGGGCGCGCTGCTTCAGCAGGGGATGCCTCTGCCCCTGCTCCTCGATGGGCTGGACAGTTTCCGCGGGGTGCCCGGCCGCATGGAACGCGTGATGGGCCGTGGGCTGGAGGGGCAGCCGGCCGTGCTCGTCGACTACGCCCACACCCCCGATGGTCTGGACAATGCCCTGACGGCCAGCCGGCCCTTCACCCAGGGGCGCCTGGTCTGCGTGTTCGGCTGCGGTGGCGACCGCGACCGCAGCAAGCGCCCCCAGATGGGGGCGATCGCGGCCCGTCTGGCCGACCGGGTGGTGGTCACCTCCGACAACCCCCGCACGGAGGATCCCGCGCGGATTCTCGAGGATGTGGTGGCCGGCATTCCCGCCGGGACCGATCTGCAGGTGGAGGGCGATCGGGCCACGGCCATCGCCATGGCGATCGCCAGTGCGCAGGCCGGCGACCTGGTGCTGATCGCCGGCAAGGGCCACGAGGACTACCAGATCCTCGGCACCACGAAGATCCACTTCGACGATCGCGAGGAGGCCGAGAAGGCGCTCATGGCCCGGACGGTCTGAGCGGGATCGTCTGAGCGCATGGCGCTAAGTTCGGCACAATTTCCGGATCGGCATGGCAGCGGCGGTTCCTCTCTCCAAGAAATTTCTCGCCGAATTCATCGGGACCTTCTGGCTCGTACTCGGGGGCTGCGGCAGCGCCGTGCTGGCCGCGGTCTTTCCCTATGCCCAGGCCGATGCCAATCCGCTCGGTCTCGGTTTCCTTGGGGTGGCGCTGGCCTTCGGTCTCACCCTGCTCACCATGGCGTACACGATCGGGCGGATCTCCGGCTGCCACATCAATCCCGCGGTCAGCTTCGGGCTGTGGGCCAGCGGCCGCTTTCCGGGCTCCCAGTTGCTGAGCTATGTGGTGGCCCAGGTTCTGGGGGCCATCGTCGCCGGTGGGCTGCTCTACGGCGTGGCCAGTGGCCGAGCCGGGTTTGAGCTGAGCGGCAGCAATCCTCTGGCCACCAATGGATTCGGTGCCCACTCACCGGGTGGCTACAGCTTCTGGGCCGCCCTGATCATCGAGGTGGTGCTCACCTTCATCTTCCTGCTGGTGATTCTCGGGTCCACCCACCGCGACACCTTCCCGAGCATGGCCGGCGTGCCGATCGGGCTCTCCCTGGTGCTGATCCATCTGATCAGCATCCCGGTCACCAACACATCCGTGAACCCGGCCCGCAGCACCGGCGTGGCCGTGTGGGCAGGAGGCGATGCCATGGCTCAGCTGTGGTTGTTCTGGCTGGCTCCGATCGTGGGTGCCCTGCTGGCCGGCTGGGTGCAGCGCCATCTGCTGGAGGCCGGCGAAAGCTGAGCGCGGCTCACATCGTCTCCCTGCTTCGCAGCCAGCCGTAGCTGCCCAGCGCCAGAGCCAGTGGCAGTGCCAGGCCCCAGAGCCGGGCCAGGGTGGGTTCCAGGGAGGCCCCTCCTGCCTCCTTGGCGGCTGAGTAGGGCGATTCTTTCTCGCTGCCGGCTGCGAGCTTGCCGTTGATCGGGGCGAGCGCCTCGGCGGCCTTCTCCTGGGCGGTTTCGCCGGCACCGGCCATGGTGTCCTTGGCGGAGGCGTAGGGCGACTGCTTCTGGGAGCCTGGCTCCAGCTTCCCCTCCAGCATGGCGATGACGCCCTGGCCGGCGGCGTAGGAGCAGGTGAGGCTGGTCTGGGTGAGGCCGTCGCGGCTCGCCTGCAGCACAACCTCCACCTTCCCATCCACGAGGGAGCGGCTGGCGCTCACCCGGCTTCGATCGGAGCGGAAGCCCTCCTGGGCGGCCTGCTGCAGGCAGGCCTTCTCGGCCGCCTGGCGCTGCTCGGCGCTGGCCTGGGCCGCCACGGCCGGCGGCGTGCCGAGCAAGGTCGCCAGGGTGGCCGCTGCCGCAGCGCTCACGGCAAGGACGGCTCCTGGAGGGAGGGGGAGTCTGGACTGCGGAAGGGCCATGGCGAGGGCCGTGCTGACACCGTCAGTGTGGCGCTGACATCGGCCTGTGGATCAGGTTTTGGCGGTACTTCGCAATGCGTTCAGCAGGGCCTCCAGGTCGGCGGCGTTCGTGGGCAGGTGGGTGCAGGCCCGCAGGCAGGCGGGCTGATCCAGGCTGCGCAGCCACACCCGTTGCCGGCCCAGCTGGCCCACCACTTCGACCGGAGACATGCCGGCCAGGGTGAAGCTCACCAGACCGGCGGGCGGCTCCACCTGGAGCAGCGTGTCCAACCCAGGCACATCCTGCAGTTGCCGCCAGAGATCCCCCGCACTCCTGCGCAGGCGTGCGTGGCGTTCCTCGGCGCTCCCCTCGGTTTCGAGCAGCTGCAGCGAACAGTCCAGTCCGGCGAACAGGGGGATGCAGGAGGTGGCCACCTCGAAGCGCCGCCCATCGGCATGGAAGCCGCTGGCCGGCGTGCCTTCGTGGCTGAGGCTGCGCCAGCCGATCAGGGTGGGCCTGGCTTCGGCCAGCACCCGTTCGGACAGGGCCACCACGCCCAGGCCCTCCGGACCGCAGCACCATTTGTGGCCGGTGCAGGCATAGATGTCGACGACCGCGGCGGCGGCGGCGACGGGAAGGCTGCCGAGGGCCTGGGCGGCGTCGGCCAGCAGCCAGGGCCGGCGGGGGTGATCCTGCAGGTGCGCGGCCACCTGCTCGAGCGGCATGATCTGGCCGGTGTTCCAGAGCAGATGGGAGAGCACCACCAGCCGGGTCCGGGGTGTGAGCGCCGCCTCCAGCCGCTCCAGCACCGCCGCATCCGTGGCCGCGGGGCTGCCGAGCAGATCCGCCACCGGCAGGCTGTGCAGGCTCAGGCCATGGCGGTGGGCCAGCTCCCGGCAGGCGGCCACCACGCCGGGGTGCTCACAGTCGCTGAGCAGCAACGCATCGCCGGCCTGCCAGGGCAGCCCCCACAGCGGCAGCACGCAGCCGCTGGTGACGTTCTCGGTGAAGCTCAGGCGGTGGGGCGGCACCCCCAGCCAGCACCCCAGCCGCCGCCGCAGCCGCGCCACCGTGGATTCCACAAAGGGCCAGACGTCGTCGGTGAATGGGCCGAGTTCCTGGATGCGCTGCCAGGCCGTGACCATGGCCTCCAGGCTCGGCGTGGGCAGAGGGCCCTGGCCGCCGTAGTTGAAGTAGGCCTTGTTGGCCAGGGCCGGCAGCTGATCGCGCAGGGTCGGGGGCATCGGGCTGAACCGGGGGCTGGTGAACCGGGCTGCTGGGAGCCCCGGCCTGCTGGTCAGATCTGACCGGCGCCGAAGGTCACCTGACAGGCCGCATTGAGGAGCTGGGCCTCGGCCGGGGTGCTCGGCACATCCCCGTTGAGGAGCCCTTCGTTGCAGTCAGCCTCCATCTGGTAGGTGCCCATGCCGTTGTAGACCGCGAAGGTCGCGCCGTAATCCTGGACCGGCTGCACACTGCCGTAGTAAAGCTGCCAGTCGGTGTTCGGCACGATCACCGTGGGTTGACGCCGCTCAATGGCCCGGTCGATGGCGTTGTTGATGATCGCCGCCGTAGTCAGGGTGGTGATTCCCCAGACCAGGGACTGACCGAACCACCAGCCCCAAGGCGGCGAGCTCGAGCCCCATCCGCCGTACCAGCCGCCGCCCCAGGGGCGGTTGTTGTACCAACCGCGGTTGCGGGCCCAGCCGGGATTGCCGTAGTAGTTGTTGACCACGGTCCGACGGGTCCAGATGTTGCGGTCGCGGCGGTTGTAGTCCCGCCAACGGTTGCTGTCCCAATCCTTCCAGCGATCCGAAGCGCGCTGGTAGCCACGGTTGTAGCCCTTGTTGTAGCCCCGGTCGTAGCCGCGGTCGCGTCCCTTGTCGAGGCCCTCCCGGTAGCCGGAACGCACACCCTTTTCGTAGCCGCGTTCCTTGCCTTTCTCGAAGCCCTTGTCCTTGCCGTCCTTCACGCCCTGGCGATAGATCCGATCGCGCTCCTTCTGGTTGAGCTCCTTGCGATCCTTGCGGTTCTGATCGGAGGACTTGCTGTTCTTCCGCTTGTTCTCGTTCCTGTTCTCTTGCTGCTGGTTGTCCTTGTTTTTCTTCTTGCGTTTCTTCTTCTCGTCCTTGTCGTCGTCCTTGGCGAGCAGCAGCTCGTGGGGGATGGGCGAGGCGGTCTGAACCACCGCCGCCACGGCAGGAAGGGTGCTGCTGCAGGTCATCACCAGGGCCATGCCCGCAGCGGGCAGCGCCAGGCGACGCAGGGGAGACGGGGAGGTGATGAAGGCCATGGCCCAGGGAGACCGGAACAACCACAACTTCACCCTGATCCGGCGATGCAGGGATTCACAACGCTGGGGATCCCCTTTGCAAAGTGGCCGGCCAACCAGCGGCGCGCGGCCGGCTGGAGCGCCCCCTTCACCTGGCGAGGCCCCGGCTGGATGCAGGGCCTAGAGCACCTGACCCAGCATCACGGCCGCCACGGCCGAGAAGAGGGTGATGCCCAGCGCTGTGAGGGGATTCTGCCCCTGGGCCACCGCCACGGTCGTGACGACCCCCGCCCCGATGCAGGCGACCGCCAGCTGGGTGAACAGTTCGCTGCGGTCGCGGGGGGTGGGGCTGGGGGTCATGGGAAGGCCATGGGCTTCCGCAGACCGTAGGGAGGGCGGCTGATGCGGCCCCTCCCCCAGGAGAGCCTTGTTACCTGGCGTCGGAGTTCGTTACGCGCCGCAATCTCGAGGCCGGTCGCGCCCGTCCGGTGCTGGCCCACTGGTGCAGGGCCTCGAGCTGTTCCCGCGCCGTTCGGCTCAGGGGCACCACCTGGCTGGCGGCGGCGATCAGGTCGGCCTCGCCGAACTCCCGCCGCTCGGCAAAGGCCAGGTGCATGGCCTCGATCACGGTCTGCTCCAGTTCGGCGCCCGAGAACCCGGCCGTGCGGTCCACCAGCACCTCCAGCGGAATGCGATGGTCGGGCCGCCGTCGCTTCAGCTGGAGATCGAAGATGGCGTGGCGTTCCTCGGGGCTGGGCAGGTCCAGCAGGAAGATCTCGTCGAAGCGGCCCTTGCGCAGCAGCTCCGGAGGAAGGCGTTCCACGGCATTGGCCGTGGCCACCACGAACACCGGGCTGGTCTTCTCGGCCATCCAGGTGAGCACCGTGCCCAGCACCCGCTGCGTGGTCCCCCCGTCACTGCGCCCGTCTCCGGTGGCGGCCAGCCCGAAGCCCTTGTCGATCTCATCGATCCAGAGCACGCACGGCGCCATCGCCTCGGCCCGCTGGATCATGTCGCGGGTGCGCGCTTCCGACGCTCCCACCAGCCCGGCGAACAGCCGTCCCACATCCAGGCGCAGCAGGGGCATCGCCCAGCTGTGGGCGATGGCTTTGGCGGTGAGGGACTTGCCCGTGCCCTGGGGACCCACCAGCAGGACACCGCGCGGCAGGGGCAAGCCATAGGCCCGGGCTTCGGCACTGAAGGCCATCCGCCGTTGTTCCAGCCAGTGCTTGAGGGTTTCCAGCCCGCCGATGTCGGCTGGGGTGGAGCTGCTGGGGCAGTACTCGAGCAGCTCGCTCTTGGCGATGGCCTGGCGCTTTTCCTCGAGAACCTCGGCCAGGTCATCGGCCCCGAGACGGCCACGGCGCGCCAGGGCCCGGGCGGCCAGCTGGCGCACCCGCTGCTCGCTCAACCCGTGGCAGGCCGCGGTGAGTTCCGCCAGCACGGCGGCGTCGAGGGGCTGGCCGCTCGCCCCGGCGATGGAGCGCAGCAGCTGGCCGATCTCGTCGGCGTCGGGAAGGGGCAGATCCAGCAGGGTGATGCAGTCATCGAGATCGAGCGGAAGCTGCCAGTCCGGAGCGGTGATGATCAGGGTGCGGGGCGCCAGCCGCAGCTGGCGCGACAGGTTGCGCAGGCGGCGGCAGATGCCGGCGTCCTCGCAGTAGCGATGGAAGTCGCGCAGCAGCAGGATGGCGCCCTGGTCGGCGGGAAGGGAATCGAGGCAGGCGAGGGCGGCCATCGGGTTCCGGGCCGCCTCCCCCTCCCGGTTGGGCAGGCCGGCCAGTCCCTCCACGAAATCCCAGCGCAGCAGGAGGCGGTCGCCGAGACGTCGCGCCGCCGCCTCCAGCAGCGACTCGACCCGCTGCTCCTCCAGGCTGCGGATCCAGATGATCGGCGTGCGCGCCCGAATCATCAGATCCAGCTGGTCTGCCCAGCTGTCGGTGCTCATGGGGTGTCCTGCGGCGGCTCGCGCAGGGCGGCCAGGGCGGCCCAGCGGGGATCCCCACGGCTGGCGTCGCTGCTCCAGGTGCTGGGCCCCGGACACTCCTCGCCGCAGTCGTTCACCAGGGGCAGCTGCAGGCTGAGCTGCTCGAAGATCCAGTGGGCCGGATCGAAATGGCCGCGGGGGTCCAGGCTCTCGGTGAGGGCATCGGGATCGAGCTCCAGCTCCGTGGCGGGGCCCTCCAGCAGCTCGCTGTCCACCCCCTGCTGGCGGGCCGCTTCGCCGAGCCAGATCAGTTCACGGGTGTGGAAGCCCAGCGGGTGGTTGAAGTGCTGCAGGCAACGGTCGCAGCGCAGGGTGAGGATCGTGGTGGCCCGGCCGTCGACCGCCAGCACGTTGCCGCAGTGAACGGCCCGGAGCGCGCCCCGCACCGGGGTGAGGCTGGCGAGGCCCTCGAGGTGCTGCTCCACGGTCCAGGTGCGGCCCTCAGCGAGGCCGCGCAGATCCTGGATCGGGATGGGCCTGAGGTCGGAGGCGCTGCCCCGGGGCCCGGCTGGCGGGCACGCTGGATCGACGGACATGGCACTGGGGGGAGCGCGGGATGGCGCTGGCTACTTCTTGCCCTTCGGCTCGAAGGGCAGACGTCCCCCGGAGGCTCCGGCGGGGGAGACGGTGACGGTCTGCTGGGCCAGCTGCTGATCGAGGATGGCCTGGAGGTTGTCCGGCAGGGCCTCCCGGGTGAGCAGATAGGTCTGGAGGGCCTGGAAGACGTTGGCCACCACCATGTAGAGCAGCACCCCGGCCGGCAGGGGGAAGAACAGGAACATCGCCGTGATCATCACCGGCGTGATCTTGTTGGCGGTGGACTGCTGGGGGTTGGGGGGCATGCCCAGTCCGGAGAGGATCTGGGAGATGAACAGCGAGGCCCCGAAGGCCGCCACAAGTCCGGCGATGTCCCAGTTGACCGTGCCTTCGGTCATGAAGCCCACCTGGCCCAGCGCCTTGATGAACAGGAAGCCGCTGCGGGCCGCCAGGCCGGGGATCTTCCCTTCAACGGTGGCATCGCCGGGGGCGAGAGCCGTGATCGTGCCGTTCTGATCGACGCTGACCACACCCTCGCCCTTGGTCACGCTCCAGCTGGGCGTGAAGGCGCTGCCGTTCTCCACGTCCGCCAGCACGGTGTCGAAGCTCTGGCCGGTCTTCGTGTGGAGGTTCACCGTCTCGCGGCTGCCGACCCCCAGCTTGTTGCCATTCTCCAGGCTGGCGATCACCGGCACGTGCTCGGTGTTGGAGACGAAGATCGCGTGGCTGGCGCTGTTGAAGGGCTTGGGCTCGATGGTCGCCACCTGCTCGGCCGGCAGCACCTTGAGGTTCAGGGTGTAGGGCACATCCGCGAACGGTGAGCCGCGGAGCGTGGCGAACAGGGCGAAGAGGATGGGCATCTGCACCAGCAGGGGCAGGCAGCCGGCCAGGGGGCTGCCGAACTCCTTCATCAACTTGCCCAGCTCCTCCTGCTGCTTCTGGGGGTTGCTGGCGAACTTGGAGCGGATTTCCGCCTGACGCTTCTGCATCACCGGCTGGGCGATGCGCATGCGCCGGGCGTTCCGGATCGAGCCTGCGCTGAGTGGGAAGAGTGCCAGCCGGATCACCACCGTGAGGGCAATGATCGCCAGCCCGTAGCTCGGCACCAATCCGTAGAAGAAGTCGAGGATCGGGAGCAGCAGGTTGTCGGAGATGTAGCCGATCACGGCGGAGGGGGCTTGGGGGTGAGGGGAAAGCGTGGATCAGTGTGCCTGAGGCTCAGGCGGCCATGCCCCGGGGTGGGGCGGGACGGGCGGCCTGGCGGCGCTCCTCGATGTAGGCCTCGAGATCCCGGAAGCGGGGCACCGAGCGCAGTTCGAGCTTGGCTCCGTCCGTGAGCACCAGCACCATGTCACCCCAGGCCCCGAAGCCGCGGGGCACGCTGCGCACCTCGCGGATCTGGCTGTAGACGACCTGGGTGCGCTCCCGTCCGCGCCAGCCGCCATTGACCTCGATCCGTCGGTTGGTGATGCGGAAACGCAGCCAGAGGGCCCGCACGATCGCGCCGACCGCGAAGGGCAGGCCGATCACGGTGAGGCCGAAGAGCAGATTGACGATCAGGTCGCCCCGGGCCGGACCTCCCTCGAAGAAGACCGTTTCCTGGATCTCTGCTGGGCTCTGCTTGCTCATGGTGTCAGGCCTGCTCGGTGCAGAAGCTGCTCGCATTCTCCCAGCAGGGCGTCAGGAGTGCGTTCGGCGCAGCCGGGCTTCAGACTCATCAGCAGCCACACCGGGCTGTCGGCCTGCCCGAGGGGAAGCTGCAGCAGGTGGCCGTGGATCAGGCGGCGCAGGCGGTTGCGCTGCACGGCGCGCTTGTGGACCTTCGTGCTCACCACCACGCCGCAGCGCCAGGGGGAGGTGGCTGAGCCCCGCTGGCTCATGGGCAGGAGCTCGGCGCGGGCCGGCAGCCACCGCAGCATCAAAAAAGGGCCGTGCAACTGCCGACCCTTGCGGTAGAGACTGTCGAAGACCCGTTCCCCTTTCAGCCGGTGGCAGCGAGGCAGGGCCAAGCGCTCAGACGGCGAGGCGGGACCGGCCGCGGCGGCGACGGGTGCGGATGACCCGGCGGCCGGTGTGGGTCCGCATCCGGACCCGGAAACCGGACACACGCTTGCGCTTGCGGCTGGTTCCTTCGAGGGTGCGCTTGGTCATGGCTTCGTGCTCGCTCCTGGCGACGCGTCGGAATAGGGCGTTGGCGCCAACCTATCAGGCGGCTTGGAGACGCCCCGGCAGGCAGGGCCGCCGACCGTCAGTTGCTGGGGGGATCGATCTGGATCAGCCAGCTGCCCAGGTAGCCGGAGATGGGCACCTCACCGGGGGCCTGGGCCAGGGCGTTGAACTGATACATCCCCACGTTGAAGGGGTTGAAGAGCTTGATGTAAACCCCGATCGTTCCCTCGTCCGAAACCGGGGTGTCGGGGAAGATCTCGATCGCTCCGCCATTCTCGGCGATCTCGATGGTGGCGGGGATCTTCTCGACGCAGCGGGTGCGCGACAGCATCCCACCCTCATTCATCTTGCAGAGCTGCACCCGCGACGGATCGATCTTGGCGTCGAAGTACTTCGGAATGGTGATGCTCAGCTTGAGGATGGCGGTCTTCCGGTCCTTGGGCCGAAGCAGCAGGTAATACTCCGAGCGCTTGAGGCGCTGGGTATCGGTCATGAAGAAGTAGAGCTTGCGGTAGTCGCGGCTGTTCTCCCAGCGGAACTCCACCAGTCCGGAGGTGCCCTGGGCTTGGGCCGCGGGCTGCAGGCCAGCCGGATGGAGCAGCCCAACGCCAGTCAGGGCTGCGGCTCCCAGCCCCGCGGCGGCGGCCAGAGCGCGAGGGTGGCGTAGTGGGTTGAAACCCATTGGGCCTCCACAGGATCAATGGCTCAATTCTCAGCAGAGCCCCGGGAGGAAGGAGTGTGGTGGTGGTCGGCCTCTGGGCTGGCGCGGTCCGGCCGGAGGCGGCTCGCCTCGCGGAGGTAGGGATGGCAGGGGGGGCGTCCGGGCTCCATCCAGGCGTGGGCCAGCAACCGGATGCAGTGGCCCAGATCCCCGGCGACGGCCATCTGCTGGCAGTCGATCAGGGCCACCTGTTCCCAGCCGGGCCGGCGGCGGGCGATGGCGGCCGGGAAGCAGGCATCCAGATCGGCGGTCACGGAGAAGGTGACCGACAGCACCCTGCTCCCCGCCAGCCCGTTGCGTTCGACCAGCGCATCCACCAGCTCGCCGACGGCCTCGGCGATGGCCTCGACGGTGTTGCCGCTGGCGGTGGTGGCTCCCCGCAGGGCACGCAGCTCCAGGGGCTCGCTCATGGGCGGAACAGCCAGAGGGGTTGGCCGCTCCAGCCCAGTTCCAGGCTGAGCAACTGGCCCAGCCGGCGGAGCTGACCCCGGCCGGGGATGAGCCCGGCGAAACGCCGTGGCGGGGCTCCGAAGGTGATCGGCCGGGTCTTGTCGGCATCGAGGCCGGCCAGCTCCGCCGCCAGCCGGCGGGCCGCCTCCTCGTCGCCGAGCTGATCCACGAGTCCCAGCTCCCGGGCCTGGGCTCCGCTGAAGACGCGGCCATCGGCGAACTGCCGCACGGTCTCTTCCGTCAGGCCGCGGCCCTCGGCCACCGCCGCCACGAACTGGGTGTAGCTCGAGTCGATCAGGTCCTGCAGCAGGTCCCGTTCGGCCTGGGTCAGGGCCCGGTCCGGCGAGAGGATGTCCTTGTAGAGGCCGCTCTTGACGGTCTCGAAACTGACACCGAGGCGCTTCAGCAGTTTGGAGATGTTGTTGCCCCGCAGGATCACCCCGATCGAGCCGGTGATGCTGCCGGGGTTGGCCACGATCTTCTCGGCCGCCACACCGATGTAGACCCCTCCGGAGGCGGAGATGTTGCCGAAGCTGGCCACCACGCGGCAACCCTTGTCCCGCAGCCGCAGCAGGGCGCTGTGGATCTCCTGGCTGTCCCCCACGGTGCCGCCGGGGCTGTCGATCCGCAGCAGCAGGGCCGGACACTCCCGCTCCTCCACCTGGCGCAGGGCCTTGAGCACGCGGGTGCGGGTGCCGCCCCCGATCGGGCCCTCGATGCTGATCCGCGCCATGGTGCGGCGTGTCTTGCGGCGCCAGGGCCAGACCATGGGAACGGGAGAAGGTGGCTGGATCTTAAAAAGAAGCTCCGAACCGGCTCCGATGCCCCAGCCCCTCCGCTGGCTTCTGATGATCCTGCCGTTCGCCCTCTGGGGTACGGCGATGGCGGCGATGAAGCCCCTGCTCACGGGGGGCTCGCCCTGGGCCATCGCCACCCTGCGGCTCCTGCCCGCCGGTGCTGTGGTGTTGCTGGCCGCCGTCCTGCTGGGCCGCTCGCTCCGGATCGATCCGGCCGACTGGCCCTGGTTGCTGGCCTTCGCGCTCGTGGATGGAAGCCTGTTCCAGGGGCTGCTGACCCGTGGCCTGGGTCAGACCGGGGCCGGCCTGGGGTCGGTGCTGATCGATTCCCAGCCGCTGCTGGTGGCCCTGCTGGCCCGGAGCCTGTTCGGGGAGGCGATCAACCCGGTGGGCTGGCTCGGTCTGCTGCTGGGGTTGCTGGGCATCCTCTGCCTGGGCCTGCCCGGACCGGTCCTGCGGCACTGGTGGCTGGAGGGACCCGCGTCCCTCGACCAGTCGGCCTGGAGTCACGGGGAGCTCTGGATGCTGGGGGCCGCGGTGGCCATGGCGGTCGGGACGGTGCTGTGCCGCTATGCCGCCCGCCGCAGTGATCCGGTGGCGATCACCGGCTGGCACATGGTGCTGGGAGGGTTGCCCCTGCTGCTGCTGGCCGAGGCGCCTGCCCTCGCCGGCGGCGGCCCCTGGCTGCCCGCCTGGTCGCCGCTCCAGTGGGGCCTGATGGCCTACGCCACGCTGCTCGGCAGTGCCCTGGCCTATGGGTTGTTCTTCTGGTTCGCCAGCAGCGGCGACCTCACCGGCTTCACCGCCCTGACCTTTCTCACCCCTGTCTTCGCGGTGCTCTGTGGGGTGGCCTGGCTGGAGGAGCGGCTCTTGCCCCTGCAGTGGCTGGGGGCGGCCCTGGCTCTCAGTTCGGTGCTGCTGATCAACCGCCGCCAGCAGCTCTGGCAGGGGCACCGCTGATGCGGGTGCTGGTGGTGAGCACGCCGGTGGGCAGCCTGGGCAGTGGCCGGGGTGGGGGGGTGGAACTCACCGCCACGGCCCTGGTCGCGGGACTGCTGGAGCGCGGCCATCGCCTGACCGTGCTCGCCGGGGAGGGCTCCCGGCTGCCCCCGGCCTGCAGCGGCGCCGCGCTCTGGTGTGAAGCGGGTGTCGACCAGCCCAGCTGGCAGCACCGCCACCGGGACGCTCCGGTGGAGATTCCGGTGGATGGCGTGCTGCCGAAGCTCTGGCAACGCGCCCTCCTCCATCAGGCCGGCTTCGATGTGATCGTCAACCTGGCCTACGACTGGCTGCCGATCTGGTTGACGCCGCACACCGCGTGCCCCCTGGCCCATCTGATCAGCATGGGGTCGGTGGGTGAGGCCATGGATGCGGTGGTCGCCGCAGTGGCACAGCACCATCCCGAGCACTTTGCCTTCCACACCGCGGCCCAGGCTGGGGATTTCAGCCTGCCGGGCGCCCCCCGTCTGGTGGGCAACGGCTTCGACCTGACCCGCTACCACTTCGCCCCCAGCGGCGATCCCCTGCTGGGCTGGGCGGGCCGGGTTGCCCCGGAGAAGGGCCTGGAGGATGCCGCCGCGGTGGCCGCGGATCTGCAGATGCCCCTGGCCGTCTGGGGCCTGGAGGAGGATGGGGCCTACGCCCGGCGGGTGGAGGCTTCGGTGCCGGCGGGCACGATCCAGTGGCGTGGCTTTCTGCCGACGGAGCGGCTTCAGCAGGAGCTCGGTCGCTGTGCGGTGCTGCTCAACACCCCGAAGTGGAACGAGGCCTTCGGCAACGTGGTGGTGGAGGCCATGGCCTGCGGCGTGCCCGTCGCCGCCTATGCCCGCGGCGGCCCCGGCGAGCTGGTGCAGGAAGGTACCAACGGGGCGCTGGCCCCACCGGATGATCGCCATGGCCTGCGGCTTGCGGTGCAGCGGGCCCTGGCGGTCCCCCGGGCCGGCTGCCGCCGCTGGGTTGAGCAGACCTGTTCCCAGCAGGCCTTCGCGGCGCGGATCGAGGCGTGGCTCGAGGCGGTGGTGGCCGCGGCGGCGGACCGGGCTGCGCGTGGCGGATAGGGTCGCCCCGCAGCCGACCGTCCCGCTTGCCCTCCCGTTCCGTCACCCCTGCCGTGCGCCGTCGGGTCCTGGGGCTCACCCTGCTGCTGGGGTTGGGGCTGTTCGTCTGGCAGCTGGGCAGCAGTGGCCTCGTGGATGAGACTCCGCCGCTGTTCGCCGCCTCGGCGCGGGCGATGGCCGAAAGCGGTGACTGGCTGATCCCCCGCGTCAATGGCCTGCCCCGTTACGACAAGCCACCGCTGGTGTACTGGGCCATGGGGCTGGTCTATGCCCTGCCGGGCCAGGAGCAGTGGAATCCCCTCGGCACCTGGGCGGCGCGGCTGCCCTCGGCCCTGGCCAGCGTGGCGGTGATGCTGGCTCTGGTCCAGACCCTGTTGCGTTGGCCTCAGGCGACCGACCACGGGCAGGACCGCTGGCAGCCCCGGGCCGTGGTCACGGCGCTGACGGCGGCCCTGGCCTTCGCCCTCTCGCCGCTGGTGCTGCTCTGGGGTCGCATCGCCGTCAGCGATGCCCTCTTCTCCGGCTGCCTCAGCCTGGCCCTGCTGCTCTGCTGGCACAGCTATGCCGCCGCGGGAGGGGGGTGGTGGCGTGGCTGGGTGCTGCTCGGGCTGGCCGTGCTGGCCAAGGGGCCCGTGGCCATCCTGTTGCTCGGCCTGACCCTGCTGCTGTTCGGTGCCCTTCAGGCTGATCTGGGGCGGCTCTGGACGCGGTTGCGTCCCCCGGTCGGGCTGGCGATCACGGCCGGAATCTCTCTGCCCTGGTATGGCCTGGCCCTCGCGGTGGAGGGGGAGCCCTTCTGGCGCAGTTTCTTCGGCTACCACAACCTGCAGCGGTTCACCGCCGTGGTCAACAACCATCAGCAGCCCTGGTGGTTCTTCGCCGTGGTGCTGCTGCTGGCCAGTCTTCCCTGGAGTCCCCTCCTGCTGCTCGGGCTGATTCGGGGGATCGGCGGGGGCCGGTTCGGCTTCCCGGGGCCGCCCCTGCCACCGGCCCTCTCCCTGCAGCGCTTCGCGGCCTGCTGGTTGCTGGCGGTGCTGCTGTTCTTCACGGCGGCCGCCACCAAGCTGCCGAGCTACTGGCTGCCCGCCACCCCGGCGGCGGGGCTGTTGATCGCCCTGGCCGCGCGTCCCGGCGGCGGCAGGCCGTGGCGCCTGGCGTTCGGGCTCAGCCTGGTGCTGGCGCTGCTCCTGGCGCTGGTCTTTGCCGCGGCCCCCTGGTGGGTGCCCGGGATCGTCACCCCGGAAATGCCCACCCTGCCGGCCCAGCTGCTGGCCAGTCGGCGGCTGGCGCTGGCGGCTGGCTGCTACGGCCTGGCGGCGGTGGCGGCCGGGCTGGCCTGGCGTTCCCGCGGCCGATCCGAGGGGCTGCTGGCCCTGCAGCTCCCGCTGGTCCTGTTTGTGCCGCTGGTCCTGCTGCCCGTCGGGGAGCTGGGGGATGGGCTGCGGGGCGCGCCGGTGCGCCAGATGGCCGCCACTGTCCGTCAGGACCGGCATTCCCAGGAACCCCTGGCCATGGTGGGCATGCTCAAGCCTTCCCTGCACTACTACGCCCGCCAGGTCGTGATCTTCGAGGGGGCCCCGGCGACGGGGCTGGTGAACCTGGCGGATCGGCTCGGGGCCGAACGTCGCGCCGGCCAGAGTCCCAGCACGGTGCAGCAGCAGCCCACGCTGCTGCTGGTGATCGACGCCGGAACGGCGCAGCAGCCCTACTGGCAGGGCCTGGAGCCCGAGCTGCTGGACTCCGCGGGGATCTACCGCCTCTGGCGGCTGGATCGCTCCCGGCTCGAGCGGCGGGCGGCGGCGCTGAAGGCGGCCGGTGTCCGTCCCGACTGGCGGGATCCCCGCCCGGAGCGCTACTGATCCGCTGCCCCCCCCTCCGCGTCGGGGGGAGGGTTCAGATCCCTGCGACGGCAGAAGCTGCAGTGGCCCCACAGGGCCATCTCCCCTGCCGGAGCCGGGCAGTGACAGCAGGGGCAGGTCGCCATGCCATGCACGTCCACCCGGCTGGGATGGCGGGCCCAGCTGTCGGCCTCTCCCAGGCTGGCCTGGAGCACCGGGGCGCCGGGATGGTGCTGTTCGAAGCGGATCGAGCGGATCGCAAAGCCCGCCGCCCGCAGGCTGGCCAGCAGCTGGTGGCGGTTGTACTGCAGGGCCTGGAGCCAGGGGCCTGGGGCGGCCCCCACGGTGAGCACCGAACCCGCCAGCCGCAGGGGACGGCAGTGGGGGGCGAGCTGGGGGCCGGCGAGCTGGGGCCACCGCTGCCACAGGGCCGCCAGGTTGCCGCTGCTCTGCCAGCTCTGCTGCAGCGTCTCGAGGCAGCGCGACAGGGTGGCGGCCGGAGCCTGCGGGGCCGGCGCCAGGATCGACAGGTTGCCGTGGCGCCGTGTCCCCATCAGCGGCCGCTCCCGGCGGCGGCGGCGGCCGCGAACGGGGCCATCCCCGGCGTCGGTCGGTGGCGGCACGGGAACCATGCGCAAACGCTAGGACCGTCCATGGTTAGCCTCTGGCATCGCACCTCGCTGGGCCATGGGCTTCTTCGACCGCCTCAGCCGTTTGTTCCGCGCCAACGCCAATGCGGTGATCGGCAGCATGGAGGATCCCTCCAAGATCCTTGACCAGTCCGTTGCGGACATGCAGTCCGATCTGGTGAAGCTGCGGCAGGCCGTCGCGACGGCGATCGCCAGCCAGAAGCGGATTCAGAACCAGGCGGAGCAGGCCGAAAGCCAGTCCAAGACGTGGTTCGAGCGGGCCGAACTCGCCCTGCAGAAGGGGGAGGAGGACCTGGCCCGGGAGGCGCTCACCCGTCGCAAGACCTACCAGGACACCGCCACGGCGCTGAACACCCAGCTGCAGAGCCAGGCGGGCCAGGTGGAGGCGCTGAAGAAGAGCCTGGTCGCCCTGGAGGCCAAGATCGCCGAGGCCAAGACCAAGAAGGACATGCTCAAGGCCAGGGCCCAGGCGGCCCAGGCGCAGGAGCAGCTGCAGAGCGCCGTCGGCAATCTCGGCACCAATTCCGCCATGGCGGCCTTCGAGCGGATGGAGGAGAAGGTGCAGACCATGGAGGCCCGCAGCCAGGCGGCCGCCGAACTCGCCGGAGCCGACCTCGAAAGCCAGTTCGCCGCCCTCGAGGGCAGTGATGTGGACGACGAGCTCGCCGCTCTCAAGAACCGGCTCTCCGGCGCCCAGACTCCCGTCGCCCTCCCCCTGGACAGTGACCCGGTTCCCCAGCTCGAGCCCGTCAAGGTGGCCGAGGTCGATGCGGAGCTCGAGGAGCTGAAGCGCTCGATCGACAAGCTCTGACCGCGACCCTGTCCGCTGGTTCCGTTCCTTCCCTGCCGCCCTTACCCACCCCAACCCTGCCGTGTCCGTCCTCGAGCTCAGCGATGCCAACTACCAGAGCGAGGTCCTGGAGGTGAGCACCCCGGTGCTCGTGGATGTCTGGGCCACCTGGTGCGGCCCCTGCCGGTTGATGGCCCCGATGATGGACTGGGCCGCGGCGGAATACGCCGGGCGTCTGACGGTGGGCAAGCTCGAGGCCGACCCCAACCCCGCCAGTCGCGATCTGCTGGAGGTGCAGGGTCTTCCCACCCTGGTGCTGTACAAGGACGGCCAGGTGGTGGCGCGCCATGAGGGTGCCATGGCCCAGGCCCAGCTCAAGGCCTTCCTGGATGCCCATCTCTGAGCGGCTCTCCCGCCTGGGCAGCGGCGTCTTCGCCCGCAACGACCAGCGCAAGGCGGCCTATGCCGCCAGGGCCCGGCAACCCGGTGCCGCAGGGCCTCCCCTGCTCGATCTCTCGCTGGGATCCACCGATCTCCAGCCTCCTGCGGTGGCGATCGAGGCGATCCGCTCCGGCCTGGGCGATCCGGCCAGCAGCGCCTACTGCCTCCATGCCTCCACGCTCCCGTTTCGCCAGGCCGTGGCCGGCTGGGCCCAGCGACGGTTCGGTGTGGCGGTCGATCCCGAGCGGGAGGTCCTGCTGCTGGTGGGCTCCCAGGAGGGCACGGCCCACCTTCCGCTGGCCGTGCTGAATCCCGGCGATCGGGCCCTGCTGCTCGATCCCTACTACCCCTCCCACCTGGGGGGGCTGCAGCTCGCCTCGGCCCGGCCCGAGCTGTTGCGGCTCGACCCTGCCGACGGCTGGCGGCCGGACTTCGACCGTCTCCCACCGTCCACGTGGGATGCGCTCAAGCTGATGGTGCTCGGCTTCCCCCACAACCCCACCGCCACCACGGGCGAGCAGGCCTGGGTGGATGCGGCGGTGGAGAAGGCCCTGCGCCACGACCTGGTGCTGGCCCACGACAACCCCTACGTGGATCTGGCTCTCGAGGGCGAAGCCCCGGCCCTGCTGCGCCATCCCCACTGGCGTGAGTGCGGCATCGAGTTCTTCTCCCTGTCCAAGAGCTGGTGCCTGGGGGGCTACCGGCTGGCCTTCGCGATCGGTGCCGAGTGGCTGATCACGGCCCTTCGCCAGCTCAAGGGGGTGGTGGATTTCAACCAGTCCCTGGCGCTTCAGGCCGGCGCCGTGGCGGCCCTCGAGCAGGCCCCCGACTGGCCGGCGCAGCTGCGGGAGGTCTACAGGGAGCGTCGTGATCGCATGGCCGCGGCCCTGGAGGCGGTGGGATGGCCGGTGCCCTTGCCCAGCATGGCGCTCTACCTCTGGTTGCCCCTGCCTCCCCAGGTCCGCCACCGCGACGGGCAGGCCTTGTGCGACGCGGAGGCCTTCTGTGGCGAGTTGCTGGAGTCCACGGGCGTGGCCCTGACCCCCGGGAACGGGTTTGGTCCGGGGGGTGAGGGTTGGCTCAGGCTGGCCCTCGTCCACCCCAGCGCCTCCCTGGAGGAGGGTGCGGATCGGATCGGCCGTTGGCTGGCCGGCCGCTGAGGCCCCCCGGCCCCTGGCAGATCCGGCGCCTCGCCGTCTGCGGCAGCACGGAGTGGGAGCTGGAGCGGTGGCTGGGAGGTCGCCCCAGCGCCACCGGGCCGCTCGAGGGCCGGCTGGCGGTGATCGCGGCGCGGCAGCGCTATGGCCACGGCCAGCGGGGCCGCCTCTGGAGTGCCCCGCGCGGCGGGGTGTGGCTGAGTGCGGCGTTCCCCTGGAGCGGCGAGGCCCGGGCGAGCCTGGCGCTCGGCCTGGCGGTGGGCCTGGCGCAGCAACTGGAGACCCTGGGGCTGCCGGTGCGCATCAAGTGGCCCAATGACCTGCTGCTGCACGGACGCAAGCTGGCCGGCCTGCTGCCGCGCCTGCGTCTGCGGGGGGCGCAGGTGCGCTGGGCCCAGGCGGGCATCGGCCTCAATGGCATCAACCGGGTGCCCCCCGGTGCCGTGTCGGTCGGCCAGGCCCTTGCACCGGGCCGGGCCTGGCATCCCGAGGCCTGCCCCCGTCGGCTGGAGGTGCGGGTGCTGTCGGCCATCGACTGGGCCCTCCGCCATGCGGACGAGCCCGACCTGGTGCGCCGCGAGGCCGAGCGACGGCTCTGGTCACCCCGGGAGGGCGTGGAGCATCTCGGCCTGCGCTGGCAGATCGCGGGCCTGGAGAGCGACGGGGGCCTGCGGCTGGAGCGCGGTCCGTGGCGCACCACGCTGGCCCGGGTGTTCTGAGCGCTGGCGGACCCCGCGGTCGGCCCGACGGAGGAATCCGGCCCGATCGCGCCGGTTGGGCGCGGTGAGCCCGCGCTTTTTACAATCCCGTCATGGCCCGATCCGCTCCCTTCCGCCTGGTCCCCGTGGCCCTGGCCGCCACCACCACCCTGGTGGGGCTTTCCGGTCTCGTCGCAGCCCAGGAGCAGAGCTCCGATCCAGCCCGGGAGGAGGCCGCTGTTCCCGCCCCCGCGGCCGCGTCACCGGCCGCCCCACCAGTGGCGAGGCCTGCCCTCCCCGCCGTCTCGCCGCCCACCCGCTCCGCAACGCCGCCGTCTCCGCCATCCCCGGGATCGGCCGCGACCTCCCGGCTCAGGCCCCAGCCTGCCCCCCCCCTGCGCCCCGCGCCGGCCCAGGGGCGTGACGAGCCCCCCGCCCGCTTCGATCGCTCCCTGGACTCCCTGGTGCGCGACGGCATCGTCACCCCGGCCGAGCGCGATCGGCTGCGCAGCGGTGTCCGCTCCACACCGTTCAACGTTCCGGCCCATCAGCAGGCCTGCCGCAGCGGGGCGCTCTCCAGCCAGGAGTGCAGCAGTGGGCTGGTGGTGCGCTGGCGGGGCCGGCCCGGCCAGACCAGCGGCGGCCTCGATCCTGCCGCAGGCGGGCCGCTCGCCTTTGCCGGTGCCCCGATTACCACGCCCCTCACGGTGCCGGTGTCGGCCCTGCTCGCGGGCTCCGGGGCCAACTTCCGTCTGTCCGACGTCTTCGCGGTCACTCCCCGTCCGGGGCCGGTGGCGGGCAACGGCAACCGGCGGCTGCTGTTTCCCCTGATCGGTTCGGCCGTCACCAGCAGCGTCTTCGGCTATCGGCTGCACCCCCTGCTGGGCAGCTGGTTGATGCATGCCGGCAGGGATCTGGCGGCGCCCGAGGGCACGCCGGTGGTGGCGGCCCTGGGGGGGCATGTCGTGAGCAGCGGCCTGGCCGGTGGCTACGGCCTGGCCATCGAGATCGACCACGACCGGCCGCGCCGCCGCACCCTCTACGGGCACCTGAGCGAGCTGTACGTGAAGCCCGGTGATCGGGTGCGCCAGGGGGAGGTGATCGGTCGGGTCGGCAGCACCGGCCTCAGCACCGGGCCCCACCTGCATTTCGAGCTGAGGGTGCCGGGCGACGGCGGCTGGCTGGCCGTGGACCCCGGTGACCTCGACCCGGGCCAGGGAGCCCTGGGAAGCGATGCCATCGCCCTGCTGATGGGCCAGCTGCTCGAGAGCCTGGAGCGGCCCCGGCCTGCGGCGGGCTAGGGCCCCTCAGTCGGTGATGCGTCCGTCGCGGAAGTGAACCACCCGCTCGGCCCGCGCCGCCACGTCGTCCTCGTGGGTGACCATCACCACGGTCATCCCGCCGCGGTGCAGCTCATCGAAGATGGCGAGGACCTCCTCGGTGGTGTGGGAATCAAGGGCGCCGGTGGGCTCATCGGCGAGCAGGAGCGCCGGATGGTTGATGATGGCGCGGGCGATGGCGACCCGTTGCTGCTGACCACCGGAGAGCTGGTTGGGCTTGTTGTGGAGGCGCTGGGCCAGACCCACCCGGGCGAGCGCCTGGCCGGCCCGCTCGCGCCGCTCCAGGGCGGGTACGCCGGCGTACACCATGGGCAGCATCACGTTCTCCAGGGCCGTGAGCTGGGGCAGCAGGTGGAACTGCTGAAACACGAAGCCGAGATCCCGGTTCCGCAGGTCGGCCAGCTGATCGTCATCGAGGGCATCCACCAGGGTGCCGTTGAGGCGATAGCTGCCGGCTGTGGGACGATCCAGGCAGCCCAGGATGTTCATGGCTGTGCTCTTGCCGGACCCTGAAGCCCCCATGACCGCCAGGTAATCCCCGCGGTTGACCGTGAGGCTCAGGCCGTCGAGGGCGCGGACCTCGGTGTCCCCCGAGCCGTACACCTTGTGGATGTTGCGCAGGTCGGCGACGGGACCGGCCTGCTCCGGCTCGACCATCACGAGCGCGGCCAGGCCCGGCTCGCTCAGCCTGGTCCCGG
>NZ_JBKKKY020000003.1:0-103238 GCF_046613545.2 Aphanothece microscopica RSMan92
TTGGCGCACCCGGTCGGGGCGGAAGTTGAAGCAGATCACCCCATCGCCATCCTTGAGCTGTCCCTCGGCCAGGCGGACGGGCTCCAGGAATTCATCACCGATGTCCTCGGCGTAGGAGGCCGCGATCGCTTCCGTGGGGGAGAGCCCGGCGATGGGGGCCGGTTCGGTGAGCAGGCGGTAGGCCTTTTCGGTGCGTTCCCAGCGGTTGTCACGGTCCATGGACCAGTAGCGGCCGCAGATGGTGGCGATCCTGCCGGTGCCGGCCGCTTCGATCTGGGCCTCGATCGTGGCCACGAACCCGGGTGCGCTGTTCGGAGCGGTGTCGCGTCCGTCGGTGATCACATGAACGCAGACATCCCGAAGGCCACGGCCGGCGGCCCACTGGAGCAAGCCGCCGAGATGGTTCACATGGCTGTGGACCCCCCCGTCGGAGCAGAGGCCGATCAGGTGAAGCGTCCCTCCGCTGGCCTTGAGCCTGTCGGCGAGTGCGTTGATTGCGGGGTTGCGGGCCAGGGAGCCGTCCCGGACAGCCTGGGAAATTCTCACCAGTTCCTGACGAATGATCCGCCCGGAGCCGATCGTGAGGTGTCCGACCTCGGAATTTCCCATCTGATCGTCCGGGAGGCCGACGGCGGCTCCGCTGGCCTCGATCAGGGTGTGGGGGTAGGCATGCCAGAGGGCATCCATCACCGGTGTCTCCGCCACCCGGATGGCGTTGTGGTCTTCATCGTGGCGGTAGCCCCAGCCGTCCAGGATGGCAAGAACGACCGGAGCTACAGGTGTTCTGGCGATGGAAGGGGGTTCTCGAAGGGCGGTGGAGGTGCCGCGGCTTCCGGAAATGGTGGTTGGCTGCTGGGAGGGAACTGCTTTCACCCGACTCACCTCACGACGCGGAAAGGCGCCTTCCAAAGCCAACTTACAGCGCGGATGTGGAGAGGTTCCGCCAGCTCGAGCAAGCGTCAGGCTTTGGTCACACGGGAAGGGCGGCTCCCCAGTCCTGAAGCTTGCTTAACATCGTCCTAACCAGCTTCTGCGTGATGTCCCGGCTGGAAATCCTCTCCAGTGCTGACCTGGGGCGCACCCTGGACCGCCTAGCCACCCAGGTGCTGGAGATCGAGGCCGACAGCCGCTCGCTCCTGCTGCTCGGCATCCCCACCCGCGGGGTCGCCCTGGCCGAAGTGCTGGCCTCGAGGCTTGAGCCCCTGTGCGGCCATCCGGTGGACCAGGGTGCCCTGGATCCCACCTTTCACCGGGACGATCTCGAGCGGGTCGGGACCCGATTGGTCCAGCCCACGGCGATGCCGGTGGGGCTGGAGGGCCGCCATGTGGTGCTGGTGGATGACGTGATCTTCACGGGGCGCACCGTGCGTGCGGCCCTGGAGGCCTTGCAGGCCTGGGGCCGTCCCCGTCGGGTCAGCCTGCTGGTGATGGTGGACCGTGGGCACCGGGAACTGCCGATCCAGCCCGATTTCTGTGGGCGCATGGTGCCGACCCGCCGCCAGGAAGCGATTCAGCTCTGCCTCAGGGGGATCGATCGGGAGGAAGGGGTGTTCCTGATCCGGCCGGATGGGGATGGCCGAGGGCCGGCATCGGATGGCTGAAGGCCGCTCCAGCCGGGGGCGAAGGCCGCTCCGGATGGTCGACCCTCAGGCCGGTTCCAGTTCATCGGCCCGGAAGTGGGCGCGGAACTTGCCGAAAGCCACCACCACCGGGAGGGTCGGACTGATCACCCGCCCTTTCCAGGAATCGAGAACGGTCACGACCTCACCCTGCTGGCCCTGCAGATCGAAGGCCTCTCCTCGGTGCTGGGGATGGTGGTACACGACCACGCTCTGGCAGACCTTCACCTGATCTCCTGGCTGCATCGCCATGGGCCGCATCGCTCGGCCAATCTTGTCATGGGCCTCCCACAGCTCCCCGCGGGAGCTGCCCCCTCACCGCTGGCAGCCGGTTTCGGGTCCGGCCTCCACCACCTTGCCGCCCAGGGCGCGGCAGGCGGACTGGAAGGCCGACCATTCATCCATTCCCTGGGCGATCCGCTGCTGCACCTCCCGGTCCAGCTGCTCGACCGACACGGTGTGGGGCAGCTCACCGTGGCCATCCCGTTCCCGTTCCCGCCCCTTGAGGGAGCTGATGCCCTGTTGCACCTCGGCCCTGACGGACTCACTCTGCTGTTTCCACCAGGGATGGTCGATGCGGTTGAGGGCTTCGAGGGCCTCCCACCAGCGCTTCTCCTGGCTGAGCCGACGGGCCCGTTCGTACTGGAGCCTGTTGCGGTTCCAGATCTCCTCCAGCCGCTCGCCGAGGGCCTTGCGGTCGGCCCGCCGATGCTCTCCCATGGGCTCCAGCAGCGCCAGGGAGCCCGGCAGGTCCCCCTCCTGAAAGCGCGCCAGGGCCCGTTCCTTCAGTGACTCCTGCCAGCTGTCCAGCTGCCGCCGGTCGGCCGGTTGGCCGGCCGGCGAATTGACGAGCTGCAACTGCAGCCGCAGGGCTTCGGCCCAGCGTGCCTGCTGCCACAGCTGTTCGGACTTGCGGCGGCGGCATTCCCCCTGTTCCCCGGGGGCCCCACCTCCCAGCCAGCGCAGGGCCTGCAGCTGTTCGCTGTAGCGCAGGCAGGCATCGAGATCGCCACGCTCCGCCGCCTGCTCCAGGCGGGTCGGCAACTGCCGCTCCCACCAGTAGGCCGTGCCGAGGCCGGCGGCCACCAGGCCCAGGGTGACGCCCAGCCAGAAACGAGGCAGCCGATGGCGGCGAAGGGCCAAGAAGGCAGTCTCCCAATGCCTCCAGTCTGAAGCAAGCGCTGGAGCTTTCGCGGCGTTGCGGGGGCACCCCGGTCGGCGTCCACTCCTGGTCGGCTCGGGCCGGGCGCGCTCAGCGCACGCTCCCGAGCCGGATCGGACCGCTGGGGAGACCGGTCAGCAGGTCGGTCACGTCCATCACGAGCTGGCTGTCGGCTTCGATGCGGAAGGCCAGGCGCAGGCGGTCAACCCCTCGCTCCCCCGGGGGACTCAGGGGCAGGCGGCGTGGCTGGCGTTCCCAGGCCCGCACGGGTGCCGAGCCCGCAGGGCGAGGTCGCAACACCGGCAGGCCGGCCTCGAACACAACTTCACGGCGTTGATCCTCCAGAGGCTCTCCGAACAGCAGCTCCATGTCCGGCTGATCATCCTGGCTGCAGGCCAGCACCAGCTCCAGGGGCCGGTCGGTCGGCCAGCTCTGGCCGGCGACGAAGAGGGGGTGCCACTGGTGGCGGCCACTGCGCTGCTCCCAGCAGCGCAGGCTGACCCCGTGGCTGAGCACGTCCCGGATCTGCACACCCGGGGTCAGGGCGAGGGCTCCGAGCGCCACCGCCTCGACCGGCCGCTCGCCCCGGATCGCCACGCCGCCGCACCGGGTGGCCAGCCATTCGCGCACCAGCCCCAGGCGGCTGCTCCCGCCGACCGGCAGGACAGCCGTGATCTCCGCCAGGCCAATGCCGGCCCGACGGCCGGCGGCCAGGACCTGTTCGAGCAGATGGTCGAGTTCGGCGATCAGGCCCTGCGCCATCAGCAGGGCATCGAGCTCGGAGCGCGTCAGCCGCAGTTCCAGGGCGGTTTCGCCCGGGGGCGCGCACAGCACCAGGGCCTCCTCCCGGCTGCTGAGGGCGATCTTCAGGCGCTCGGCGGCCTCGAGCAGGGCGGCCCCTTGGGCCTCCTCCACAGCGGGATCGGGGCAGAGGGAGCGGGCGATCCAGCGATCGATGTCGCGGCCGCCGAGGGCGAGGCCGGCCTTGCCGATCACGCTGGCGCAGCGCAGGGCCTGACGGCTCTCCGCCAGGTCGCGTCCGGCGAAGCGCAGCAGCTGGGCGATCGGGGCCGCCCGTCCTTCCCCCCCCTCCAGCCGCACCAGCGAGAGGTCGATCGTTCCCCCGCCCAGATCCACGACCAGCACGGTGCTGCCGGGCGGAAGCCCGGCACCGATGGCGGCGGCGGTGGGTTCATCCACCAGGGCCACCTCGGGCACGGCCATGCCGGCGCAGGTCCGCAGCAACCACTGGCGGTAGCCGCGGTAGCCCTCGATCGGCGCCGTGAGCACCAGCCGCTCCGGCTGAAGGCCCTCGGGCAGGGCTTGCCACACCTGCTGCAGCAGCAGTCCGGCGGCGGCCTCCGGCGACAAAGGCAGGGTGACTGTGGTGGACTCGCCACCCGGACCGTCCGTGCGGGGGGCTTCAAGGCCGCCGTTCGCCCCGATCCGGCGTTTGAAATCCTGGTGGAGCTCTGGCCCGCCGTGGTGGAGCAGACCGGCATCAATCACCTGCCGGCCGATCAGGGGCCGGGGACTGGTGGCCCCCGCCAGCCAGACCAGGGACGGCACCACCGAGGGGTCCTCGAGGCTGAAGGGGGGCAGGGCCAGCAGCTGGGCCTCGCCGCCCGGCGGCTGGTAGGCCACCACCGTGGTGGTGCTGCCGAGGTCGATGGCCAGGGTGCCTGCCATGGCGCCCTTCTAACCGGTGAGCCTCCCACTCTGACCTAGGCTGCCGAGACTGGCGCAGAATTGATGCAACGGGGTCTCGAGGTGAATGCCAAGGAACTGGCCCAGCGGGCGGAGAGCCTGATCCGTCACTCCAGCAACCGCTACCTCACCACCGTTCGGATTGCCTTCCGTGCCAAGCAGCGCCGATTCGATGATTTCGATGGCCTGCTGGATGATTCGATGATCAAACCCGTCCAGCGGGCCATCGTCGAGCTGAGTGACGAGCAGGACCAGCCCGCCCTGCTGCCCGGCTGACGCCGGGGAGCAGCCACTGGCATGGAGGTCCAGGAGGGGCCCGGCTGGCGTCTGGTCGTCGATCCCCAGCGTCAGCCGTTTCCCGTGCTGATCGGGGGTGAGGCCTGGGCCGCCGAGTGGACGGCCTCGGAGGCCATCACCCTGCGTCGCGGCCTGCTCCAGTTGCTCGACCAGCTCAAGCAGCTGGCGGACCAGCTCATGCCCGAGGAGTCCATCACCCTGGAGGCGGAGTTGCCCTGCCCGCCCGGGGATCTGTGGATGGAACTGGAGGGCCGGCCTTCCGCCTGGCAACTCCGTTTCGTGCTCACGCCCGGTCCCACCCGGAGGGCGCTGGAGGGCGCCTGGGGCCTGGACGCCAGCTGGGCGATGGTGGCCGCCCTGGAACAGTGCCCCCTGCTCGATCAGCTGGCTGCGGGGGCCTGAGGGCTCTCGGTGAGGCGATGCAGGCTGCTGTAGTCCATCGCGTCCAGAGGCGTGCCCCTGGCGCGTTCCAGCAGGTTGGCCAGCCCCTCCAGGGCGCTCCCATCCAGTCCGTAGGCGGCGGCAGCCTCCTGAAACAGGCGCAGGTCCTTGCGCAGGTGGGCGGTGGGGAAATTCGGGTTGGCGTAGTCGTGGGCCAGGAGCTTGGCGAGTTTCTTGTCGAAGGTGGGCGCATACAGCGCGCTCTGCCGCAGCAGGCCCATGAAGCGCTCCCCATCCACCCCGGCGGCCTGCACCAGATGCAGCGACAGGCTGAATGCGTGGGTCAGGCTGGCGATCAGCTGATTCAGCGCCAGCTTGGTCTCGAGGCCCGCACCCAGCGGTCCCATCAGCTGGGGCTCCTCGCCCAGCAGCGACAGCAGCGGCAGGGCCTGCTGGAAGAGCTCGTCGCCTCCCCCCGCCATGATCTGGAGCCTGCCGGCCAGGGCTTCCGCTCGGCTGCCCAGCACGGGCGCCTCGAGGTAGGCGCCGCCGCGCTGCTGGATGGCGTCGGCCAGCTCCCGGCTCTCGCCAGGTCCGATCGTCCCCATCTGCACCACCCTGCAGCCGGCCAGCGCCGCCCCGACCTGATCCAGCAGCACCGAGCGCGTCGCCGCCCCATCGCTGAGCACCGTGATCACCCAGTCGCTCTGGCTGACGGCCTGCCCAGGCGTGGCGGCGGCACGAGCGCCCAGGGCCAGCAGGGGCTGCACTCTGTCGGGATCACGGTTCCAGACCTGCAGCGGCTGCTGCTGGCTCAGCAGCCGCTGGCCGATGGCGGTACCGAGCAGGCCTGTGCCGAGCAGGGCGATGGGCATGGCAGCGGGGCATCGGCTTCCAGCTTGGGATGGCGTTCCCACGTAAGACAATCGGCCGTCATCGGACGGAATCAGACCTGCTGATCATTGGGGGGATCGGGCCGATACCCCAGCGGGGAGGGCCCTTTTCCGCATGTTTTCCCCGTCCGTTCTGCCGGTGCCGCTGGGACCTCCTGGCGGCTGGGGAGAACGCTGGAAGTGGCTTCGGCTGTGGCCGGGGCCACTTGACAGTGCCGGGCGGGGGCTCTGCCGTCAGCCCTGCGGCGAGGGGGTGGCGCCGACGGCTTGTGGAGGTCTGGAGTCTCATCCTGCGATGGGATGGGCAGGCCGCTTCTGGAGCGATTTGACCCCGCGACGCCGATGTGGAGTACTGGTGCGCGGTACGGGGGTGACCATGAGCACGGCGGAGTACGGGTCCAGCGACGACGAATCTGTGGTGAGCCTGCAGGCCCGGGTGCCCGAGCCTCTCGCCCTGGCGATGCGCCGGTTCATCGAGCGGCATCCCAACTGGGACCAGTACCGCCTGATTCAGGCCGCCCTCGCCGGCTTTCTGGTCCAGAACGGGATCCAGAACCGGGACCTCACCCGGCATTATCTGGCCAATCTCTTCCCGGCTCAGGTGAGCTTCCGGGTGTCGGGCCCCTCCTCCACGAACAGCTGCCGATAGGAGGCGACCTGGATGCAGGTGGCCACGGGCAGGGCCACGCTCAGGCCCACGAGCAGTACCAGAAACCCCGCCAGCACCACCAGGGCGAGCACCAGGGTCAGCCCCAGCGCCTGCAGCCAGTGGGGGTCGATCGCCCGACGGCCTTCCCGAAAGGCCCTCAGGGGGTTCACCTCTGCCAGCACGGCGATGGGCAGGCACAGCACCTGGTCCGTGGCCAGATAGACCCCCACCGCCAGGCCGGCCAGCAGGGGCAGGCCCGCCAGGGCAGGTTGCAGCAGGGCCATGAGCCAAGCGCTGGCCTGTCCCAGCCGGGCGATCACCGCCAGCACCAGCAGGACCAGGCCCAGGGTCCCGGCCCCCCGCAGCATCGCCCGGGCATCGGGTCGCAGCATCCGTGAGAGCTTCGGGCGGCCATGGGCCAGAGCCGTGTCAGCCCCATGCAGCAGCCCCACGGCCAGCCAGAGGTTGCTGATTCCCCAGCCCATCCAGCCCACCAGCAGCAGCAGGTCCACGGTTCCATCGGGCTGGCCGAAGGGGGTGATCCGATGGCTGCTGAGATGGCCGATGGCCAGCTGGCAGATCAGGTTGATCCCACCGGCGACGCCACTGAAGGCCACGAACGGTATCGGCGCGCTGCTGAAGGCCGCCCATCCCTCTTCCACGGCCTGCCGGATCGAGATGGCCGGAGGCGATGGCCGTGGGGATCGGAGAGGCGATGGGCTCTCCATCAGGTTTCCAGCATCCTCAGCAGACGGGTGGCGGTGGCCTCGGAAACCGGAAGGATGGACAGCCGATTGCCCCGGCGGACGACCCCGAGTTCCTCCTCCGAGAAGGAGTCCTTCAGCGCCTCGAGACTCAGCAGCTGCGCGAAGGTGCGGCTGTAGCGCAAACGGGCGCAGTCCCAGCGGGGCTGGTCTGGGTTCGACTTGGCATCAAAGTATTTCGACTGAGGATCAAACTGACTGGGATCGATCAATCGGGTCTCGATGACCTCCATCAGACCCACGATTCCCGGAGGCTTGCTATTCGAGTGGTAGAAAAATGCCAGGTCACCAGGTTCCATGCTGCGCATGAAATTACGGGCCTGGTAGTTGCGAATGCCATCCCACAGGGTCGTCCCCTCGGCCCTGAGGTCGTCGATCCCGTAGACCTCGGGCTCGCTCTTCATCAACCAGTAGGCCATGGCTCTCCCACCGAGCAAGGCCATGCTAAGGGCCTTGCTCGGTGGTGCCTTGAGTCGCAGGGATTCAGTCGCGCAGTGCCAGAACCAGCCCCCGGAAGTGGTCGCCACGGGCCTCAAAGTCTGCGTATTGATCAAAACTGGCGCAGGCCGGCGAGAGCAGCACGGCTTTGCACTCCAGCTGTCTGGCAAGAAAGTGGGCCAGCGGTACGGCCTCGTCCAGGTCGTCGCAGCAGCTGATCGTGCCGCTGTAGTTCCCCTGCTCCAGCAGGGTCCGGAAGGCCGCGCTGGCCTGGCCGAAGAGCACCACGCCCCTGGCTTTCCGCTCCAGGGCCTGAATCCAGCCGCTGGCATCGCCGATCTTGGCCTGGCCTCCGGCGAGCACCACCAGGGGGCCTGCCAGGGCCCGCAGGGCCACCTCGGCGGCGTCGTAGTTGGTGGCCTTGCTGTCGTTGTAGTAGAGGAGGCCGCCCAGTTCACGGATGCGCTCCAGGCGGTGAGGAACGCCAGGGAACCGGCGGAACGCCTGCTCCATCTGGGGGCCATTCAGGCCGACTTCCAGGCCGACGGCGGCAGCCAGGAGCATGTTCTGGCGGTTGTGGTCGCCGGGCATGGCCAGGCAGTCGGCGGCCATGAGGTCGTGGTGCTCCCCGCCCTTGTCCTGCCAGACCCGGTTCGCCTGAATCCAGAGGCGGGGCCGAATGGCCTCGGGCATCGCCTCCCGCGGGCCGGCGGTGATCCAGCTCGCCCGGTCCCAGCTGGCTGCATGGGCACGCAGGTCGGGATCGTCGGCGTTCAGGAGCCGAACCTCGCTCCGCTCCAGCAGGCTGCGTTTGATGGCGCGGTAGGCCGTCAGGGTGCCATGCCGCTCGAGATGGTCCGGGGTCAGCGTCGTCCAGATGCCGATCCGGGGAGCCACCGCGGGCGCGGCCTCGATCTGGTAGCTGCTCAGCTCCACCACCATCCAGGGCGGCAGGCCGGCCGCGGAATCCTGCCGCTCCAGAACCAGTTCTGCGGCCGACCGGCCGACGTTCCCGGCCATCGGCGCATCGATGCCGCACTCCTGCAGGAGATGGCTCACCAGATGGGTGACCGTGGTCTTGCCGTTCGTGCCGGTGATTCCGATCCAGGGTACGGGGCGGCTGGCTTCCCAGGCCGGAACCAGCTCTCCACCCAGGGCAATGCCCTGCTTCCGCAGGGCTTCGAGGGTGGGGTGGTCCCAGCGGACCCCGGGACTGACGATGACCCTGCCGATGGGGCTGCCGAGCTGTTCCAGGCTCGCGAGCTCCAGCGGCATGCCGAGGCGGACATCGATGCCCTGGTTCACCAGCTCGGCGGCGCTCCGCTCGAGACTGGTGGTTCGTGAGGATTCGACCACGCAGACCTGCTTCCCCTGGCTCTGCAACAGTCGGGCTGCCCCTCGCCCCGACCGTCCCAGGCCGATGACCACGGTGAGATCCTGGGCCGTGGCTGACATGGGGCGTGGAGACTTCCTGTCGGAAGGAATGAAAAGTGGGCGATACTGGAATCGAACCAGTGACTCCTACCGTGTCAAGGTAGTGCTCTACCTCTGAGCTAATCGCCCGTGGCTCACCTAAAGCCGGGTGGTCATCCCGATGGCTTCGCTGATCACGAAGCCACCGATCCCCTGGGCTTGACGAACCCTGGAGCCCAAGCAACTTAGCAGCCGGCTCCCCAGGCCTCGCAGCAGGCTGACCCCTGCCGTTCAGCGGCCCATTGCAGCAGCCCATTGCCGCAGACCCGCTCAGCTGCGCATCAGCCCCAGCCGCCAGCGCTCCCGCTTGGTGGGGCTGACCGTCTCCAGCAGCAGTTCCCCCCGACCGGCCAGATGGATGCGGTCGCCGCAGGCCAGTTCCCGACTGGCGCCGGTGACGGGAACCCAGTTCACCCTGACCTCTCCGGCGCGGATCAGTTCCGCCATGCGGCTGCGCGAGAGTCCGAAGCCGGCTGAGGCGACGGCATCCAGTCGCAGAGAGGCCTCGACGGTGTGGAACCGGCGCGGCTGGCGGCGCACGGGCAGCTGAAGCTGCTCCAGGGGCACGGTCTCGACGGTCACCTCCACGCCCCGCACCAGGCTCTGCGCCACCGGGCTCTGCGCCTCCGAGAGCGGCGCCTCCGAGAGCGGCGCCGCGGCAGCAGCGTCGACGATGGCCTGGGCTCCCCGGTCCCCCCGCACCCACACGTCGCCGATGGCGGCCTCGGGCAGGCCCGAGGCCGCCAGGGCGGCTCGGAAGTCATCCGGCTGGCAGGGATCGAACAGGAAGTTGCCGCGGATGTCCAGACCGGTCAGGGTGATCGGGAGCTGGGCAGGGTCCAGCCCTGCATCGCGGCGGCGGAGCAGCAGCCGGCAGCGCTCGGCGCCCGGATAACCCCCTTCGGCATGGAGCTCGAGCTCCGCCAGCTGGCCGAGGCGCTGTTCGGCCTCCTCCCGAACGGCCCCCTCCAGGAAACCGGTCCACTGAGGCTCCCAGGTGCGCAGCGCCTGCTCGGCGGCGGCGATCACGGGCTCCAGGGCCGAGGGGTTGCGGCTGCCCTCCAGCAGCTCACGGCGGGGCAGCATCAGCGATCCGCCAGGCGGACGACGGCCTGGGGCCGGGCCTGCTGCAACGTGACCCAGGGCATCTCGACTCCGTTCGCCGTCTCGGCCAGCAGCAGCCAGCTGCCCTCTTCCAGACGGTTCCGCAGCCCGCGGATGCGGTCGTCCTCGTCAGAGCTGACGCTGGCGGCCGCCGCGAAGCTGCCCATCCAGCCGGAGCCCATGCCCAGCAGTGCGCCGATCAGGTGCTGGCTCCAGGCACCGGCGAAGGCAAAGGTGTCCAGATCGGTGATGTAGGTGAAGGTGAGGCCGGCGAGGAAACCGAAGGGGATCAGCCAGCGGGCCATGCTGTGCTGGCGGTTGCGCCGGGCGGCGGCCGGATTGAGCCGTTCGACGGCGGTCAGGGGGGTCTCCTGCTCGCCGATCGCCACCAGCTCCAGCATCGGCGGTTGCAGCTCGGAGAGCTTCTGCCGCAGCTGCTGCAGCCGCCTGCGGTCGTTGAGCACCACCACCACGCTCGTTCCCACGCTGCCTGCCCTTCAGAATCGTGCTGTCCCCGATTCTCGCTGCTCACTACACTGCACCTCCGGCTTCCCCTCCCCACCCGCCGGGCATGACAAAGGTTCTCGTTTCTGATCCCATCGACCAGGCGGGGATCGACATCCTGTCCCAGGTGGCCCAGGTCGATCTGCGCACCGGCCTGCCCCCCGAGCAGCTCAGGGAGATCATCGGCGACTACGACGCCCTGATGATCCGTTCGGGCACCACGGTCACCGCCGACATCATCGAGGCTGCCGACAAACTCCGCATCATCGGGCGCGCCGGTGTGGGAGTCGACAACGTCGATGTCCCGGCCGCCACCAAGCGCGGGGTGCTGGTGGTGAATTCGCCGGAGGGCAACACCATCGCCGCGGCCGAGCATGCCCTGGCCCTGATGCTCTCGCTCTCGCGGCACGTGCCCCATGCCCACGCCAGCACCATGGCGGGGGGCTGGGACCGCAAGACCTATGTGGGCAATGAGCTTTACAAGAAGAAGCTCGGCGTGGTGGGTCTCGGCAAGATCGGCTCCCACGTGGCCCGGGTGGCCACCGCCATGGGCATGGAGTTGCTGGCCTACGACCCCTTCGTCTCACCCGAGCGGGCCCAGCAGATGCAGGTCAAGCTGCTGCCCCTGGCGGAGCTGTTCGCCGAGGCCGATTACATCACCCTCCATCTGCCGCGCACGCCCGACACCGAGAACCTGGTGAACGCGGCGTTGCTGCGCACCATGAAGCCCACGGCGCGGCTGGTGAACTGCGCCCGCGGCGGCATCGTCGATGAGGCGGCCCTGGCCGAGGCGGTTGAGCAGGGGGTGATCGCCGGCGCCGCCCTGGATGTCTATGCCAAGGAGCCCCTGGCGGCCGATTCGCCCCTGCGGACGGTGCGTGAGCGGCTGGTGCTCACCCCCCACCTGGGGGCCAGCACCACGGAGGCCCAGGAAAACGTGGCCATTGACGTGGCGGAGCAGATCCGCGATGTGCTGCTCGGGCTGCCGGCCCGCAGCGCCGTCAACATCCCCGGTCTGAACGCCGAGGTGATGGAGCAGCTGAAGCCCCATCTGCAGCTCGCCGAAACCCTGGGCCAGCTGGTCAGCCAGCTGGCCGGCGGGGCGATCAGCGAGCTCGAGGTGCGTCTCCAGGGGGAGTTCGCCTCCCATCCCACCCAGCCCCTGGTGGTGGCCGCCCTCAAGGGCATGCTCTCCACCGCCCTCGGCGATTCGATCAACTACGTGAACGCCAGCCTGGAGGCCAAGGACCGCGGCATCCATGTGCTGGAGGTCAAGGACGCCGCCTCCCGTGACTACGCCGGCGGTTCGCTCCAGCTCAGTTCCCGCAGCAGCAAGGGCAACCACAGCGTCACCGGTGCCGTCTTCGCGGACGGGGAGCTGCGGGTCACCAGCATCGACGAATTCCCGGTGAACGTGACGCCCAGCCGTCACATGCTGTTCACCCGTCACCGCGACATGCCCGGGATCATCGGCCAGATCGGTTCGGTGCTTGGCGAGCACAACGTGAACATCGCCTCGATGCAGGTGGGCCGTCGCATCGTGCGCGGCGATGCCGTGATGGTGCTCAGCCTGGACGACCCCATTCCCCCCAGCCTGCTGGCCTGCGTCCACGCCATCAACGGGATTCAGGAAGCCCATCCCGTCACCCTCTGAAGCCAGCCCCCGCTCTGCCGATCCCATGCCCCTCTCCTGGTGGCGCCTTGAGCAGGAGGCTCTCCCCGAGCTCGAGGAGTCTCTCCTCTGGAAACTCCAGCAGCTCGGCATCCCCCGGGTGGCGATCCGCTACCGGCCCGAGCAGCCCTCCCAGCGCCAGCTGGTGGCGTGGCTGCCCGAAGCCGACTGGCCGGAGCCGGAGCGGCGCCGGCTGGTGGAGGCCCTGGCCTCCCTGGCCGAACCGTTTGGCCTGGAGCCGGCTCCCGTCCGCTGGGAGCGTCAGGACGACGAGGACTGGAGCCTCAGCTGGAAGGAGCACTGGGAGCCTGACCCGGTGGGCCGGCGGCTGCTGATCCTGCCGGCCTGGCTGGAGCTGCCCCCGGAGCATGCCGATCGGCTGGTGATCCGCATGGACCCTGGCAGTGCCTTCGGCACGGGCAGCCACCCCACCACCCGCCTCTGCCTGGAGGCGATCGAAGAGCTGGCCCTCGAGCGCGGCGACGGCGGCCCTGCTCCTGCCGGGCTGGCGGGGTGGCAGGTGGCCGATCTGGGCTGCGGCAGCGGCATCCTCGGGATCGCCGCCCTGCTCCATGGGGCGGCCCGGGTGGCGGCCGTCGATGTCGATCCGCTGGCGGTGCGCGCCACCCGCGAGAACGCGGCCGTGAGTGGCTTCCAGGATCGCCTCGCTGCCCGGCAGGGCTCGGTGGAGGAGCTGGTCCCTCTGCTGACCGCCGGCCCTGCCGACCTGCTGCTGTGCAACATCCTGGCGCCGGTGATCGAGGCCCTCTGCCCGGCCTTCAGCACCGTTCTGGCCCCCGGTGGGGTGGGGTTGCTGAGCGGTCTGCTGGTTCACCAGGCACCGCGGTTGGAGGGGGTTCTGGCCGGGGAGGGATGGCATGCGGAGCTGGCCGCCCAGCAGAGCCAGTGGGGGCTGTTGCGGATCTGGAAGGCCTGACGAAGCCCGCCGAAGTTGCATAAGGCACGCTGATCTGTGCTGTGCCTTTGATTGGCCTTCCAGCCTCCTCCCCCCAAAATCGGCAGGAATGGCCCGTGGCGGATGTATGAAGGGCGGGTCCTACAGGCCCGGCTGCCCGGGTGCCTGTGAGCCCCAATCCCTTCCATGGCTTCCTACAAGGTCACCCTCATCAACGAGAGCGAAGGCCTCAACAAGACCATCGAGGTTCCTGACGATCAGTACATCCTCGACGCCGCTGAAGAGCAGGGCATCGACCTCCCCTATTCCTGCCGCGCCGGTGCCTGCAGCACCTGCGCCGGCAAGCTGACCGCCGGAACCGTTGATCAGTCCGACCAGAGCTTCCTCGACGACGACCAGATCGAAGCAGGTTTCGTCCTCACCTGCGTCGCTTACCCCACCAGTGACTGCACGATCAAGACCCACGCCGAAGAGGAGCTCTACTGAGCGCCCCGGCTTCAACGCCTGATGGCCCTCTGCCACCCTGCGGGGTGGCTTTTTCATGTCCACTCTGACGCCCTTCGCCGCCGTGCCTTCTGCCCCTGGCAGCGCCAACCCCGTCGGCCGGGAGCCATCGCAGCAGCCGGGGCCCGATCAGCTGCTCCTGCCTGCCGGCAGCGAGCACACCAGCCTGGGGGGGCAGTACAGCTACCGGGTGCTCGGGGCCTGCTGCCGCCTGTTTGATCGGGAGGAGCTTCCCTGGCCCTGCTGCCGGCTTGCCTGGCGCAGCAAGGAGCCGAGCTGGCGACGGGTCGGGCGGCGCCTCGTGGCCGACCTGGCCGCCCGCCGCTGTCCCTCCTACGCGGTGGAACTGCTCCAGCCTGGGGCCCGGCCGACCCGCACCGTGATCACCCTCTTTCCGGTGCGCCTCAGTCCGGCCCTGCAGGAATGGTGGTACAGCAAGCAGCCGGCGTCCCTGGACCCCTCCAATGATCGGCCACCCCCACCGACCGCGCCGTCATCACCACCGTCACCGCCAGCCGCGGGCCCGGAGACCCCAGGCTGAGCATGAAAAAGCCGGTGTCCGTGGACACCGGCTGGGATCAGCTGAGCAGGGCCGCAGGGGTCAGAAGTAGATCTTGCCGCCGCCCCACTGGATGCCCTGCACTTTGGGGGCCACCAGGATGTAGCCGGCCATCAGACGCAGATCCTCGTCGTCGAGATCCCGCATCTTCACGAAGATGTCGCTGCTGCGCATGCTGGGGTGCAGGTCGGCGATGCTGTACTCCCCGTCGTAGCTGGTCGGATCCTTGATGTAGTCCACCAGGGCCTCGAGGTTGTCACGGGACGGGGTGGCCAGCGCCAGGGTCTCCGGATCCAGGCCCACGTTCTGGTTGGTCTTGGTGATGCCGCCGGCGTGGCATTCGCCGCAGCTGGTGTTGAACAGCTTGCGGCCACTCTTGATCTCCTGCTCGGTGAAGGTCACCGTGCTGCCATCGGGGCCGGCCGGAACGGTGAGCTGGTCGGTGCTCCACTGGGCGGCTGTGGCCTGGCCACTGAAGCCGAGGCAGAGCAGCAGGGCCAGGGGCAGGGCCAGCAGGGTACGGGCGGTGGCCCGAAGCGCTCTGCGGAGGGCAGAAGTGAAAAGGGTGGAGGCCATTGGGAGAAGCCGGCGGTATGGCGGGGAAGACCGCATCGGAGACCTTGTATCACGGGGGAAGGGGGCTCCGGAGCGGAATCGGGCGAACTGTTGCAGGGCTATGGAGTGGGCACGGTGGCGGCCTCGGGTTCCTCCGGCACCACGGTGATGCTCAGGAAATCCCGGGCCAGCAGGGTGTTGGCGAAGATGGCGCGGGCCTCCGCCAGCAGATCGTCCGGACCGATCGGGTTGCCGGGCACGTAGCGCGGACTGAGGTGGGTGAGGGCCAGTTGCCTGACCCCCGCCTCCAGGGCGGTCTGGGCGGCCATGGTGCTGGTGGAGTGCTGGCGCTGGTAGGCCAGGTCGGCCTCGGCGTGGGAGAAGGTGCTCTCGTGGATGAGCAGGTCGGCTCCCTCGGCCAGCCGGACGGCGGCCTCGCAGAAGACCGTGTCGGTGCAATACACCACACTGGCCCCGGGGCGGCTGGGGCCGCACAGGCTGGCCCCGCGGATGATCCGTCCGTCCTCGAGGGTGACGGTGCGGCCCTGTTTGAGGTCGGCGTAGATCGGCCCGGGGGGGATGCCCAGGGCCCGGGCCCGCTCCACATCGAATCGCCCGGCCCGGGGCTTCTGGTCCACCCGGTAGGCGTAGGCCGGCACCCGGTGGGTGAGGGGGGCGCAGCGCACCGACAGATCGGCATCGTCCAGCAGGACCGTGCCGCCCTCGGCGGCACGGTGGACCCGGTGGTGGCGCACGGGGTAGCCGATCCGGGTCGAACTGGTGTGCAGCACCCCCTCGATGTAGTCCCGGAGGCGGTCGGGGCCGTAGAGATCGATGCCCTTGCAGGTGCCGGCCAGCCCAAGGCTGGCGAGCAGGCCGGGCAGACCGAAGACGTGGTCGCCGTGCATGTGGGTCACGAAGATGCGCCGCAGCTGGCTCACCCGCAGTTCGCTGCGAAGGAACTGGTGCTGGGTTCCCTCGCCGCAGTCGAACAGCCAGAGCTCGCTGCGCTGCGGCAGCCGCAGGGCCACGCCGGAGACATTGCGGCTGCGGGTGGGCACCCCGGAACTGGTGCCGAGAAACGTGACCTGCACGACCCCTGTGCCTCCGGCGCATGCTGCCACGTCGGCGCTGGCACCAACCCAGGACCGCCGTCACAATGAACCGCCCTGCGCCGGGTCCACCGTGCCGTTCCCGTTCCGCATCCCGCCCCTGCTGTCCGTGGGGGTGTCCCTCTCGGCACTGGCGGCCGTTCTGCCCTCCCCGGTCGTCCAGGCCCAGCAGGGGGAAGCGGACGTCCGGGTGCTGCTGGCGGAGGGGCCTGTGCTCAGCCTGGCCGCGGTGGAGCGCACCCTGGTGCTCAGGCCCGAGGGGCCATCGGCGGCAGGGATCGAACTGTCCCCCGGCTCCCCGCTGGAGCTGCGGCTGGTTCAGGGCCGCCTCCAGGCCAGGGGCCGGGAGGGAACCACGGCTCTGCCGGCTGCCGCTTCAATCTGGCTCGATCTCAAGCCTGCCCAGACAGCTGCCGACGGCGGCGTCTTCCGGCTTCAGGAGCGGCGCTACCGGGGACGCCTCCAGCTCCGCTTGATCGACGGCCGGATCCAGGCCATCAACCACATCGGGGTGGAGCATTACCTGCCCAGCGTGGTGGCCAGCGAGATGCCGGCCCGCTGGCCCCAGGCCGCCCTGCGGGCCCAGGCCGTCGCCGCGCGGACCTATGCCCTGCGGCAGCGCAAGCCTGCCGCGGCCTTTGACCTCACGGCGACGGTGTCGAGCCAGGTGTACAAGGGTGTCGAGGCCGAAACCGACTCGACACGCCAGGCCGTGGCCAGCACCCGTGGACAGGTGCTGATGTATGGCGACCAACTTGCCAACACGGTGTTCCACAGCAGCAGCGGTGGGCGCACCGAGAACAGCGGCGATCTCTGGAGCCAGCAGCTGCCCTATCTGGTGAGCGTTCCGGACTATGACCAGAACAGCCCTGTGCACCAGTGGGAACAGCCCCTGGCTCCCGACCTGCTGCGCAAGGCCTTCGGAGAGATCGGTGGCGTTCAGCGCATCGACATCGTCGCCTCCACAGCCACCGGGCGGGTGCGCCAGGCCCGGGTGATCGGCCCCGCGGGAACCCTGGTGGTGACAGGGCCCCAGCTGCGCAGCCGGCTCGGCCTCCGCAGCACCCAGGTGCGCTTCGAGGTGCTGGAGCCCAGGCCAGCGGCGGGCCTGCCGCCGCTCACGCCCCCGCCGGTGGTGCCGGAACCCCTGGTGGACTCGGCGACCGGCATGCCGATGGCGTCGGGTCAGCGAGGGGGAACGGCCCCCGGGGCTTCAGGACGCTGGACGCCCAGGACCGGATCCCGCCCCACCGCCCAGCCCTTGATCGTGGCGATCGGCCGGGGCTACGGCCATGGGGTCGGCATGAGCCAGTGGGGGGCCCTGGCCCTGGCGGAGCGGGGCGAGGACCACGAGCGGATCCTCAGCCACTACTTTCGAGGCACCCAGCTGCGCCGCTACCCCACCCCTTGAGCCCGACTCCTCAGCTGGAGCTGATCCAGCTGGACGACCCCGCCGCCGCCGCCCAACTGGCCGCCAAGCGTCTGCTCGAGGCCCGCAGCGAAGGCCCCCAGCTGCCGCTCGGTCTGGCCACGGGCCGCACCATGGAGCCGGTCTACGCGGCCCTGGTGAGTCTGATCCACGCCCAGCCCGAGGCGGACCGCCGGGCCGTGCTGCGGAACTGGCTCAGCTTCAACCTTGATGACTATGTGGGGTTGTCTCCGGCTGATCCACGCTCCTTCGCGGCCTTCATGGCCAGCCGGCTGGTCCAGCCCCTCGGGTTGGTGTCCGAGCGGGTGCGGCTTCCGGATGCCCTGGCGCCGGACCCTGCGGCCGAAGCCCGGCGCTATGCCGCCGAGCTGGCCCGGAACGGGGGGATCGGACTGCAGTTGCTCGGCCTGGGACTCAATGGCCATGTCGGATTCAACGAGCCGCCCTGTGCCGCCGACGCTCCCTGCCGCTGCGTCGAGCTCAGTGCCATGACCCGGCGGCAGAACGCAGCGGCCTTCGGCGGGGATCCGCTTGCCGTGCCCCACCGGGCGATCAGCCTGGGGATGGCCGAGATCCTGGCGGCCCGCCGCATCCTTCTGGTGGTCACCGGTGTGGCGAAGGCCCCGGTGCTGCGTCGCCTGCTCACCGAGTCGCCCTCGGCGGCTCTGCCCGGCAGCTGGCTCAGGCAGCACCCCTGCGTCACGGTGCTGGCCGATCGGGCGGCGCTCACTGGCGCCTGAGGGCATGGTCGCCCGCCCGGCCCCGGGGCCGCCGACCCCAGCCCCACGCTCATGACCGGGACGCCTCACAGCGCACAACATCAGCCTGGACGCCATGCCTGTGGAGGGTGGCAGCGATCGCGCTCAGGCGGGGCTTCAGGTCGGTGTCATGATCCAATCAGCAGAAACTTGGATGGCCCTGTGGTCCGATCGTCGCGCTTCATCGGTTGGCTTGAGTCCAGGTTTGAAAAGATATTCTGGCGCTTCAGGCTCATTGGCATTCTGCCTGTCCTGATGACGGCCTTGAGCAGCCTGGCCACCTTCATCCTGGGAACGAGGGAAACCTTTTATGCCCTTGAGGTGATGCTGCAGAGCTCCGGTACGGAGCAGAAAGTGCTTGCGCGCGTTCTGGGTGGCTTTATCGGTGGTGTTGATCTGTACTTGATTGGCATAGCCTTGCTGATCTTCAGCTATGGAACATATGAGTTGCTGATCTCGGCGATTGATCCTGCAAGGAATGAGGAATCCAAGGGGTTCAAGGGTGTGCTTGAGGTGGCCAGCCTTGATGACCTCAAGAAAAAGCTTGTCAAGGTGCTCGTGATTGCCCTGGTGGTATTTGCGTTCAAGGCAATGCTGGCCTTGCCGCTCTCTGATGGCATGAGTTTGCTCTATTACTGCATTTCATTGTTGTTGCTATCTCTGAGTTCCTTCCTGGTCGGCAGGCTGGGCAGCTGAGCCTTGCTGGGCATGCCGGCTTCTGCCCAAGGGGTATGCAGTTCGCCTTTCAGGCCACCACCGCTTCGATCAGCTCCTCATCGGCTTCCAGATTGGAGGTCACGCTGCGGACGTCATCGAGCTCCTCCAGGGCATCCAGCATCTTCAGGCTGCTGCGGAGTTGCTCGGCATCGCTGAGGTTGCAGAGGGTCTGAGGAATCCAGCGGTGTTCCCAGGTCTCCACGACCAGGCCCCGGGCCCGCAGTCCATCCTGGAGGGCCTCGAGCTGGGCGAAGGGGGCGAACACCTCGGCGCCGTCGCCGCTGAACGCGTAGCCGAGCAGCTGGACCCCGGTCTCATTTTCAAGGCTCAGCAGCGCCTCGAGCAGGCTGTCCTCGCTGAGGTCAGGTTGGGTGATCCGGGCCACGCTGCGCTGCTCGAACAGATAGCCCACGCAGCCCGTTTCGCCCAGATTGCCGCCGTGCTTGCTGAAGGCCAGACGAACGTCGGCGGCGGTGCGGTTGCGGTTGTCCGTGAACGCCTCGATCAGCACGGCCACCCCCCCCGGCCCGTAGCCCTCGTAGCGAACCGCTTCGAACTGGTCGCCCTCTCCCCCCAGCTGGCCTGAGCCCTTCAGGATCGCCCGCTCGATGTTGCCGTTCGGCACCCCGGCAGCCTTGGCCTTCTCGATGGCCGTGCGCAGCTGGAAGTTGCCGGCGGGGTCGGGGCCGCCTCGGGCGGCCACCGTGATCTCCCGACCCAGACGGGTGAACACGGCCCCGCGCTTGGCGTCGACGACGGCCTTGGTGCGCTTGATCTGGGCCCATTTGCTGTGGCCGGCCATCGGAACGAACAGGGGGACGGAGTGCAGGAGCGGCTGGCGGTCAGCCGGCCGCGTCGAAGACCAACCGGGGTTGCAGTCGGCCGTCGGTTGTGGCCAGTGCCAGCCCTGCCAGGTTGCCATCCGGCTCCAGCACGGCCACGGCCTGCTCCGCAGGGTGGAGCGCCTCGGCCTCGAGGGCCCGTCCGCAGCGCCAGCCCGCCCATTCGCTGGGCTGCAGCCGCCGCCGCGGCAGATGCCCCAGCGCGACGAGGGGGTCGAGCAGGGGCGGGAGGGGCGGCGAGGCGAGGGCTTCGAGTGCAACCGCCTGCTCCAGGCGGAAGCCCAGCGCCTCGGTGCGCCGCAGGGTGGCCAGGCTGCCGCCGCAGTGCAGGGCCTCCCCCAGATCCCGTGCCAGGGAGCGGATGTAGGTGCCGGCGGAGCAGCGCACCGCCAGGCTGAGCAGGCCGGTGGCCTGATCCCAGTGGCGCAGCTCCAGCTGCGTGATGGTCACAGGCCGGGCCGCCAGGCTGAGCTGCTCGCCGCGGCGGGCGCGGACGTAGGCCCGCTCTCCGTTGAGGTGCACCGCCGAGATCTGGGGGGGCACCTGCAGGATCGCTCCGCGGAACAGGGCCAGGGCTGCCTCCAGATCTGCGGGCTCCAGGGGGGGCACGGGTCGCCGCTCCAGCACCTCCCCCTCCAGATCGTCGCTGCCGGTGCGCACCCCCAGCTGCACGGTGCCCTCGTAGGCCTTGTCCCCCACCAGGTAGGGAAGCAGCCGGGTGGCCGGCCCGAGTGCGATGGGCAGCACCCCGGTGACCGCGGGATCCAGGGTGCCGCCATGGCCCACCCGCCGCAGGCCATAGGCCCGCCGGATCCGGGCCACGCAGCCATGGGAGGTGAGTCCGGCGGGCTTGTCGAGCACCAGAAATCCGCAGCACTGGTCAGCCATGGGCACCTCCATCAGCCTGGAAGGGTCCCATGCCCCGCTCCGATGACCCTGCAGCAGCGCCGTGACCTGGCGTTCCTCGTGCTGGCGGGGATCTTCCTCGGGAGCATGGGCATGCTGAACATCCTGGGGCTGACGCGCTTCCTGCAGCTCGGTTCGATCGGTTCCTGGCCGATCGTGGTCGCCGTGGGGGCCCTGCCCTACCCGGTGACCTTTCTCTGCACCGATCTGATCAGCGAGATCTGGGGCGAGCAGAAGGCGGGCCAGCTGGTCTGGGTGGGATTGGCCCTCAACGGCTGGATCGTGCTGATCCTCTGGCTCGGAGGGATCCTGCCGGGTCTGGCCGGGGCACCGGAGGCCACCTTCTTCGAGGTGCAGCGCCTGGCCTTCGGCGCCGTGGGGGCCTCGATGGTGGCCTACCTGGCGGCCCAGTTCACCGATGTGCGCCTGTTCCATTTCTGGAAGCGCCTCAGCAGCGGCCGTGCCCTCTGGCTGCGCAACAACGGTTCCACCCTGGTGAGCCAGCTGGTGGACACCACGGCCGTGGTGCTGATCAGCCACTACGCCAACCATGTGCTGCCGATCCGGGACGGGGAGGCCGTGCTGCCCCAGCTGGTCAGCTACATCGCCAGCGGCTACCTGTTCAAGGCCATGGCGGCGCTGGCCGACACGCTGCCCTTCTACGCGCTCACGGGTTGGCTCCGGGGCTGGTTGGAGGTGCCTGGTGACGGGGCGGAACTGGGTTGAACGGCGGGAGCCGGGGCCGGATGGGCACGTAGGTTGGCGCCAGCAGTGGGAAGGACACCGTGGCAGCGGCACTGGGAGTAGACCGGTTCCTGGCCGATGGTTTTGCCCTCAAGGAGCATCTCGCCACCTACCTCGGCATCGACACCGAAGAGCTGGAGCGCCGTCTGCCCCAGAGCACCGAGACCCTGGCCGCCCTCCATCCGGGCGGCTTTGACCTGGAGCAGGCCACCCGCTTCTATGAGGACACCGTGGGCACCGTGCACCTTCTGGAGCTGGCCGCCTGGCATCTGGGCAGCGCCGACTACATCGCCGATACGCTGCGGTTGCAGCAGCGCTTCGCCCGCGGCCAGGTGCTGGATTTCGGAGGCGGCATCGGCAGCCACGCGCTTGCAGCGGCGGCTCTGCCCGAGGTGGACCAGGTGTGGTTCGTGGATCTGAACCCCCACAACCGCGCCTGTGTGGAGTCCAGGGCCCTTCGGCTCGGGCTTGGAAAGAAGCTCTCCTGCCACAGGGATCTGGCGGATCCCAGCCTGCCCGATCGGTTCGACACGATCGTCTGTCTTGACGTGCTGGAGCACCTGGCTGATCCGTCGGATCAGCTCGAACAATTCGCCGGGCGCATGGCCCCTGGCGCCACGGCGCTGCTGAACTGGTATTTCTTCAAGGGGTTCCAAGGGGAGTACCCGTTCCACCTGGACGAGCCCGTGCTGGTGGAGCGGTTCTTCCGCACCCTCCAGCACCGGTTCCTGGAGGTGTTCCACCCCTACCTGATCACGACCCGTGCCTACCGGCTGGCCTGAGTGCCCTTGCTGGGGGGGGCGCTGGACGGGTCCGGCGGAACGGCCAGGAAGGAGCTCAGCCCAGGGCGACGTTGATGCGCTTGCGGGTGCGCAGACCGCGCTTGATCGTGTCGAAGCTCACCACCCCGTCGATGAGGGCGAACAGGGTGTCGTCCGAGCCACGGCCCACATTGACCCCGGGCAGCACCGAGGTGCCGCGCTGGCGGATCAGGATCGAGCCGGCGTTCACGGCCTCACCGCCGTAGGCCTTGACGCCGAGGCGCTTGGAATTGGAATCGCGGCCGTTGCGGGTTGAGCCTGTGCCTTTCTTGTGGGCCATGGAGGGGAGGGTGCGAAGGGGGTGAACAGTGAGGTGAGGGATCAGGCGAGCGCCTTGCCGCCGATGTTGATCGCCTGGACCATCACCCGGGTGAGCTCCTGGCGGTGGCCATTCTTGCGACGGGTTTTCTTCTTGGGGCGCATCTTGTAGACGATCAGCTTGGGACCGCGGCGATGGGCGAGCACCTTCAGCTCCACGCTGGCGTTGCTCACGTACGGCTGGCCGAGGGTGGCCGCCTTGCCGTCGTTCACCAGCAGCACCGTATCCAGGGTGACGGTGTCATCGACGTCGGCGTTGAGGCGGTCGAGGTCGTAGTAGCGGTTGGGCTGCAGCCAGAACTGCTGGCCGGAGGCCTCGACGATGGCGTAGGGGCCGCTGCTGACGGCGTTGGCTTGGGTCATGGGCTGTTGGGGCGTGGTCAGGCTGGGGATGGCAGAGGCCCGGCGAGGGGGAAAACCCGGACGGGGACTGGCATCGACCGATTACGCCAGACGCACAATCAGAAGACAATGTCAAATCCTCCGGTTTCAGGCTGCCTTTCGTCAACATGGGGGGCATCCACTCGGGGGCGCTTCCCACCGGGGTAGCTCTTCCATGCCCGAATCGGCCCTCACCGTTGCGTTGCTCGTCCGTGATCCCAGCCTGGCGGCTGCCGTGGCCCGCGGGTTATCCAGCAGCCGCTACTCCCTGGTGCCTGTCGACCCCGCTGGCGATCCGGTGCAGGAGCTGGATCGGCTGCGGGAGGACGTCGATGCCCTCCTGATCGAGCAGGGGGGGATCCCGCCGCGTGAGCTCGAGGGCCTCACCCAGCATGGGCTGGTGTGGCCCGCGGTGGTGATCGGCGAGGTCAACGGCGAGATCGCCTTCCACGAGGCCGAGGTGCGCTTGCCCCCGGACCAGCTCGAGCAGCTCAGTTACAGCCTGGATGCCTCTGTGTCCCGCTTCCTGCGCCAGGGCCTGGCCAGCCCGGGCCAGACGGCTGCCAAGGCCGGGGCTCCGGCAGGGGGCGCGGACGTCGGCGACCAGCCCGCGGCGGCCATGGCCTGGCGCCTGGACGATCGCCTTCGGGACCGGCTGGGGCTGCTCGGTGTCTTCTACAAGCGGGACCCATCGAGATTTCTGCGCAATCTGCCGCCATCGGAGAGCGAGGAACTGTTGCAATCACTGCAGCGCACCTATCGGGATCTTCTGCTGAGCTACTTCCGCAATCCATCCGTTGCCAATCAGGCGCTGGAGAGTTTTGTTAACACTGCGTTTTTCAGCGACCTTCCAATTACAAAAACGGTGCAGATCCACATGGATCTCATCGATTCCTTCTCAAAGAAGCTCAGCTTCGAAGGCCACAAGAGCGACTTCCTTCAGGACTATCGCCTTGCCCTGCTCGATGTGATGGCTCATTTGTGTGAGATGTATCGACGCTCCGTGCCCCCTGATGTGCCACTTGTTCGCCTTCCTAAAGATGCCTGAAACCTACAACTCCCTATCATGACACCCCGAAAGACTTACATCCTCAAGCTCTATGTGGCAGGTAATACGCCCAACTCGATGCGGGCACTCAAGACCCTGCGCAACATCCTGGATCTTGAATTCAAGGGCGTTTACGCCCTCAAGGTCATTGATGTGCTGGTGAACCCCCAGCTCGCGGAAGAGGACAAGATTCTGGCCACGCCCACCCTCACCAAGATCCTGCCCCCGCCGGTGCGGCGGATCATCGGGGATCTCAGTGACCGGGAACGGGTGCTGATCGGACTGGATCTGCTCTACGACGAACTGACCGACGATCCCCAGTTTGACGAGCTGGCCCTCGAGTCGGGCCTGGAGGCTCCCGAGGACGTGGAGGACAGGCCCGATGAACTGCAGTCACCCACGCCTCCTGATGGTGACCGGCCCGATGATGGCCTCAACCCCCGACCCTGACCCTTTCCCTCTCCCCATCCCCCCGCCGGCAATGCAGGAACCCAGTCCCCTCGATGATGCCCTGATGCAGGTGCAGAAGCTCCCCACGGGGATCGAGGGATTCGATGATGTTTGCCATGGAGGCCTGCCGATCGGTCGCTCGACGCTGATCAGCGGTACATCCGGCACTGGCAAGACGGTTCTGTCCCTGAACTTTCTCTATAACGGGATCCGCCAGTACAAGGAGCCAGGCATCTTCATCACCTTCGAAGAGTCTCCTCTCGATATTCTTCGTAATGCTGCAAGTTTTGGCTGGAATCTCCAGGAGATGCTGGAGCAGGACAAGCTCTTCATTCTTGATGCGTCGCCAGACCCAGATGGCCAGGATGTGGCCGGAAACTTTGACCTCTCAGGGTTGATTGAGCGCATCAACTACGCGATTCGCAAGTACAAAGCACGTCGTGTTGCCATTGACTCGATCACCGCTGTTTTCCAGCAATACGATGCCGTATCCGTGGTGCGTCGGGAAATCTTCCGTCTGATTGCCAGGCTCAAGGAGATCGGCGTCACCACGGTGATGACCACCGAGCGCATTGACGAATACGGTCCAATCGCCCGCTATGGAGTCGAGGAGTTCGTCTCGGACAATGTCGTCATTCTTCGGAATGTCCTGGAGGGAGAGCGCAGAAGGCGAACAGTTGAGATCCTCAAATTGAGGGGCACCACGCACATGAAGGGTGAATTTCCCTTCACCATGGGAAGCCATGGCATGAGCGTCTTCCCGCTCGGGGCCATGCGCCTCACCCAGCGTTCCTCCAACGTGAGGCTGAGCTCCGGGGTGCCCAAGCTGGATGAGATGTGTGGCGGAGGCTTCTTCAAGGACTCCATCATTCTGGCCACCGGAGCCACGGGTACGGGCAAGACCCTGCTGGTGTCCAAGTTCGTCGAGGACGCCTGCCGCAGCAAGCAGCGCGCCATCCTGTTCGCCTATGAGGAGTCGCGGGCCCAGCTGCTGCGTAACGCCACCAGCTGGGGAATCGACTTCGAGCAGATGGAGCAGGACGGTCTGCTGAAGATCATCTGTGCCTACCCCGAGTCCACGGGGTTGGAAGACCATCTCCAGATCATCAAGACCGAGATCGGTCAGTTCAAGCCGTCCCGGATGGCGATCGATTCCCTCAGTGCCCTGGCCCGCGGCGTGAGTCACAATGCCTTTCGGCAGTTCGTGATCGGAGTGACCGGTTATGCCAAGCAGGAGGAGATTGCCGGTTTCTTCACGAACACCTCTGAGGAGTTCATGGGTAGCCATTCAATCACCGACTCTCATATCTCCACGATCACCGATACGATTCTGCTGCTCCAGTACGTGGAGATCCGTGGCGAGATGGCCCGTGCCCTGAACGTGTTCAAGATGCGAGGCTCCTGGCATGACAAGGGCATCCGCGAGTTCGTGATCACCGGCAATGGTCCGGAGATCAAGGACTCCTTCTCCAACTTCGAGCGGATCATCAGTGGTGTCCCCCACAGGATCAACACGGATGAGCGCAGTGAGCTCTCCCGCATCGTGCGGGGGGTGGCCGACGACGACCGCTGAGCCCTTGTGATCTGGCCTGGGCTGGGGCTGGGTTCAGCCCGCCACGGTGCTCCAGTCGAGCGCCCGTTCCTGACCGCGGCGCTCGGTGATCAGGCGAAGTTCGTCAGTATCGGAGTCCTCGAGGGGGAGGTCAAACCAGAACGCCGTTCCGACGCCCGGCTCGCTGGCCATCTTCACCTGGGTGCCGTGTTTTTCCAGGATGCCCCGAACGATGGAGAGGCCGAGGCCTGTACCCGCCTCGATGTGAACCGCGTTCTCCACCCGGTAGAAGCGCTCGAAGATCCTCTCCTGGTCGGCTTCGGAAATGCCGCAGCCGCTGTCGGCGATCTCGACCCTCAGGCGCGGCAGCGGGGAGGTCAGTTCGCAGCGGGGATGATCCTCCTCCGGCTGACCGGCCGGACTGAGCAGGCAGAGGTCCGGCCATGGGTAAGCCCGCAGCACGACCTGGCCGTCCTTGGGAGTGAACTTGAGCGCATTGCCCACGAGGTTGTCGAAGACCTGCAGCAGCAGGTCCCAGTTGCCCAGCACGCGCGGCAGCTGGGAATCGGCTTCGAACAGCAGATTCACGCCTTTCTCATGGGCATTGAGCCGGTAGGTGCGCAGGGTCTGCTCGATGGCCGGACCCACCTCCATGGCTTCGAAATTCCATTCCCGCTCGGATTCCAGTCGGGAGAGATCCAGCACATCGTTGACCAGGCGGGTGAGTCGATCGGTTTCGGCGTTGGCGATACCGAGAAACTCCCTGGTCTCCTCCTCGCTGAGCTGATCCCCGAGGTCGTGGAGGGTCTCCACGTAGCTCTTGATGTTGAAGAGGGGGGTGCGCAATTCGTGGGAGACGTTGCTGATGAACCGGCTCTGGGCAGCATTCAGCTCCACCTCGCGGGTGAGGTCCTGGATCGTCATGGCGATCCCCTTGAGGGATTCCCCACTCGCGTCCCGCACGGATTGCAGCACGATCCTCAGGGTGCGGGGCGGCTCGCCGAAGCTGCAGCGCACGTCAGCGGCATCCTGCTGACTGCTCGTCACATTGTCGAGCGCCGCGCTCAGTTCGAGGGCCAGCCGTTCCGGCAGTTCGGGAATCAGCTGATTGCCCTCCAGGTTGCGCCCCTCCCAGCGGAACAGGCGCCGTGCCGTCGGGTTCGCCAGCACGAGGGCGCCTGAGGCGTCGAGCAGCACGGCCCCATCGGCCATGGTGGCGATCAACGACTCCTGTTTCACCTGGGCCGCTTTGAGTTCCTCGATGTTGGCGGCCTTGTAGGCCTCCAACTGTGCGGTCATGGTGTTGAAGCCCTCGAGCAGCTCACCGAGCTCGCCCCCCATCGGCAGGGCGATGCGGGCTTCGAAGTTGCCGCCGGCCACCTGGCGCACCCCCCGCAGCAATTCCTTGACAGGGCGGGTGATCGTGAGGGCGTTGAAGACCGCCCCCAGGATCACCAGCACCCAGATCGAGATGAACACGGCCACGGTCACCTCCCGGGTCAGGGCGGCGCTGGCGAGGAGGGTTTCGTTGGGATTGATGCCCAGGGCCAGCACCCCCAGGTAGCGCCCTTCGCTCACCATCGGCACGAACACGTCGGTGACCTGGCCGTCCGGGGTGAGGTGCTGGCGGATCAGCGGGTTCTCCGGGCGCCGCTGGATGTCCGGAGGCAGTTCCAGCCGGCGGCTGAGCAGCAGTTCACTCCCGCCGGATGTTCCGCCGATCGGGATGCCGAGGTAGATGATCCCGTCGGGGTCGGCGAAGAAGATGTAACGCAGGCTGCGGCTGGAACGCCAGAACCGTTCGGCCACCGAGGCCAGCTCCCGGTCGTTGCCCTCCGCCACCAGCGGGCTGACATTGGCTGCCAGCAGCAGACCCAGATCCCTGGCGTAGCGCGTGTCGCTCATGCGGGCATCCCGCTGGATGCCGTTGAGCGCCAGGAAGGTGATCCCGGTCATCAGCAGGCTCACCACCAGGGTGGCCACGGCCAGCAGCTTGGTCTGGAGACTGAACTCGGCCCACCACCGGGCCAGGGCCCGCCGCCAGGCGCTCAGCTGGTCCTTGGGCGCGTCGCTGTTCATGGGCTCTGGGGGGTGCGCACCTGATGGCCGATGTCGCGGCGGTAGGTCATGCCGGCGAAGTGCACCTGCTCCAGGCCGGCATAGGCCTGGGCGAAGGCCGCGTCGAACCCGTCGGCCTGGGCCACCACCGCCAGCACCCTGCCGCCGCTGCTGCGGCAGGTGCCATCCGCATCGCGGCGGGTTCCCGCATGGAAGATCTGGAGGCGTTCCGCCGGCGCTGCCGCCCCTTCGATCGGATCCCCCGTGCGGATCGTGCCGGGGTACCCCTCGGCCGCGGCAATCACGCAGGCGCTGCAGCCCGCCGCGATGGTCAGCTCAGGGGCCTGGTCCAGCCGGCCCTCCGCACAGGCCAGCAGCACCTGGGCCAGCTCGGGGCCCAGCAGGGGCATCAGCGTTTCGCACTCAGGGTCGCCGAAGCGGCAGTTGAACTCGATCACGCTCAGCCCGGTCTCGGTCAGCATCAGCCCCGCATAGAGCACTCCGCGGTAGTCGATGCCACGGGCCCTGAGGGCCCGCAGGGTTGGCTCCAGCACCTGCTGCCTCACCTGGTCGAGGCCTGCGGCATCCAGGAGCGGAGCCGGCGCGTAGGCCCCCATCCCGCCGGTGTTGGGGCCGGTGTCGCCCTCCCCGATGCGCTTGTGGTCCTGCGCCGCTGGCAGGAGGACCAGGCGCTGCCCGTCGGTGAGGGCGAACACGGAGATCTCCGGCCCATGGGTGCGCTCCTCCAGCACCAGCGTGGCCTCCTGGCCGAAGCGCCCGGCGAAGATGGCATCGATGGCAGCCCGGGCCTCCTCGAGGGTTTCCGCCACCGTCACGCCCTTGCCGGCGGCCAGACCATCGGCCTTCACCACCAGCGGCCGGCCCTGGGCGGCCAGGATCGCGTGGGCTTCCTCCCGACTGGCGGCGGGCCAATGGCCGGCGGTGGGCACCCCGGCCTCCTGCATCAGCGCCTTGGCCCACTGCTTGCTGGCCTCGAGCCGGGCACCCTCCGCCCCCGGGCCGAACACCGGCATGCCCGCCGCGCGCAGCCGGTCGGCCAGCCCTGCCGCCAGGGGGGCTTCCGGACCCACCACCACCAGGTTGACCGCGTGCTCCCGGCAGGCCCCGAGCAGCCCGTCCTGGTCGGTTTCGGCGATGGCCAGCTGGCCGCAGCTCGCCAGATCGGGGGTGCCGCCGTTCCCCGGGGCCACCCAGACGGCCTCGACACCACGGCAGCGCCGCAGCGCCCAGGCCAGGGCGTTCTCCCGTCCGCCGCCACCCACGACCAGGATGCGGAGCGGCTGCGGTGCTGCCTCAGGGGCCATCGGGCTCAGGGAGTGCGGGTGGAACGGGAGCTCAGGACTCCCCTAGGTTGTGCGGGATGTCTGCGCGATTCCGGCAGACCCCACGACCATCTTCACCTGCACGTCTTCCCCGGCATGGCGGCTGGCCTTCTGCGATCCTCGGCCCTGGCCTGCAGGGGCTGGGTGGCCCTCCTGGCCTTGGGCTCCGGCCTGCTGGGATCCCCGGGCCGGACGGCGCCCTCCGGTCTTCCGGTTGACACGGCCGGGATGGCGGCCGTGGCCAGCTGCCGCGAGGCGATCGGCGCCAGGGACCTCGATCGGCTGCGCGACGTGCAGGAGCAGCTGCTGTCCCGTCGGTCGCCCCGTTCCACCCTGCTCGAGGTGCTCACCACGGCCGAGGCCCTGCTCGTCTGCCAGGCCCCCGTGGGGGCCCTCGAGGTGCTGAGCCGGCACAGTCCTGCCCCCGGTCCGGACCGCCGGATCTGGCTTCTTCTGCAGTGGCAGGCAGCCGATGCGGGGCTGGACCACCGCCTGGCGGCCCAGGCGCTCCGCTGGCTCGCCGAGGGTGATCCGGCGAATCTCGAAGCTCTGCAGCTGCCGCTGGTCGCGTCCTCCGGCCACCGGACGGTGACCCGTCCCGCCCTGGATGTGCTGGCGGATCATCTCGAGAGCCTCGGTCGGCCCGCCGAGGCGGCCGAAGTGTTGCTGGCCAGCCGCCTTCCGGGTGAGGCGACGGCCGCCCGCTGGGGTCGCGCCGTGGCCCTGGCGGCCCAGCTCGACCGCGAGACCCGCGACACCCTGCTCGAACGGGCGCTCGAGCAGGCGGCCGACAGTGGTGCCTGGGGGCTGGTCGCCCAGCTGCTCGACCAGCAGCTGGGCACGGGGCGGCTTGACACGGGCCAGTTTGGCAAGGAGGCCGGATCGGGACCGGAGTCCACGCTGGCCCTGGAGCGGCGGCTGCGCCTCAGCGCCCGGATCGACGATGCGTACGGTGAGTGGCTGTTGCGGCGAAGACTGGCTTCCGATCCGGCCCGGACCCGCGATCTGGAGACCCAGCTGCGCTCGCCCCGCGATCCCGGAGGCCACGCCGCCGGCACCTCCCCGACTCCCCTGCCATGAGCACCTACACCATCGGTCCGCTGCTGCACGAGGGCAAGGCCAAACGGGTGTATCGCACGGATCGGCCCGACCTGGTGGCGGTCGAGTACAAGGATGACGCCACCGCCTTCAATGCCCTCAAGAAAGCCCAGCTGGAGGGCAAAGGGCCCCTCAACTGCCGGATCTCGGCCCTGGTCTTCGAATGGCTGGCCAGTCGCGACATCCCCACCCACTACCTGGGCCTGGCCGAGGGCGAGGCCTCCCGGCGCTGGATGCTGGTGCGCCCCGTGGAGATCATTCCCATCGAGGTGGTGATCCGCAACCTGGCGGCGGGTTCGCTCTGCCAGCAGCTTCCGGTCGCCTCCGGAACCCGCCTGCCCTCCCCCCTGCTGGATCTGTACTACAAGGACGACGCCCTGGGCGATCCGCTGCTCACGGATGCCCGGCTGGCGCTGCTCGGCATCCTCGACACCGATCTGCGGGATCGCCTCGAGCAGCTGGCCCGCCAGGTGAACGCCGCCCTCCTGGAGCTTTTCGGCCGCATCGATCTGGAGCTGGTGGACTTCAAGATCGAACTGGGGCTGACCGCCGATCAGCAGCTGGTCGTTGCCGATGAAATCAGCCCTGACACCTGTCGCCTCTGGGATCGGGCCACCGACGACCTGCAGGACCGCATTCTCGACAAGGACCGATTCCGCCAGGACCTCGGCGGGGTTGTCGAGGCCTATGGGCAGGTTCTCAAACGGATCCAAGGGGTGTGTCCCGAACCGCGGTTCTATAGGTAAGGTCACCGCATTTGCGGCCCAGCCGCTCCGTTCGTGACACTCATGGTCGGTTCGCTGGGCTTGAAGGCTGCACTGCCTCTGCTGGGTGCGGCGCTTCTGGTGGCCTCTCCGGCCCTGGCGCAGGACCAGCCCGGAGCGGAGGCTCCGGCTGAACAACCCGCGGACACCCCAGCGGTAGCCCCCCAGGCGGATGCGCCCGCAGAGGCGCCGGCCGATACCTCCCCGGGCGTCGACCCGTTTGCTGCCGATCCCCCGGCCGCCGCCCCTGCTGCTGCGGAGCCCCCGGCCGGGACCGATCAACCCGGTGCCGCCTCCCCCGAGGTCGGTGAAGAGGCCCCCGCCGAGCCCAGGGTTCAGATCGCCGAGATCGTCATCGAGGGCCTCGATGACCACCCCGAGCGGGAGCGTCTTGAGCTGGCGGCCTACGCCGCGATGGCCGTGACCCCCGGCACCAAGGTCACCCGCAGTGAACTGCAGACCGACCTCTCGGCGATCTATGCCACCGGCTGGTTCTCCGACGTGCGCATCCAGCCGGTTGACGGCCCGCTCGGGGTGCGGCTGATCGTTGCGGTGGTGGCCAACCCGGTGTTGCAGCGGATCAGCCTGGAGCCCGCTGAGCTCCAGCTCCCCGACCAGGTGCTCCAGGACACCTTCGCGGCGGACTACGGCAAGACGCTCAACCTCAACTCCCTGCAGTCCCGCATGCAGGAGCTGCAGAAGTGGTACGCCGACCAGGGATACTCCCTGGCCCGGGTCACCGGCCCCAGCCGGGTCAGTCCCGACGGCACGGTTGAACTGCTGGTGCGCGAAGGCACCGTGGAAGGGGTGGAGGTGCAGTTCCTCAACAAGGAGGGCTCCGCCACCAATGAGAAGGGCGAGCCGATCCGCGGCAAGAGCAAGCCCTGGGTCATCACCCGGGAAATCTCGATGAAGTCCGGGGACCTCTTCAACCGCCGCAAGCTGGAGGAAGACATCCGTCGCCTGTATGGCACTGGGCTGTTCGGCGATGTCAAGGTCACCCTGAAGCCCGTGCCTGCCGAGCCGGGCAAGGTCATCATCGTGCTCGGGATGGTCGAGCAATCCACCGGCTCGATCTCAGGTGGTGTGGGCTACAGCCAGAACCAGGGGGTCTTCGGTCAGATCCAGCTGCAGGAAAGCAACCTGGCCGGGCGGGCCTGGAATCTCGGCACCAACTTTTCCTACGGACAGTACGGCGGCCTCGGCGACATCACCTTCACGGACCCCTGGATCAAGGGGGATCGCTTCCGGACCTCCTTCCGCACCCGGATCTTCTTCAGCCGGGAAGTGCCCCAGATCTTCCGAAGCGACGACACGGACCTCAACTTCAACCGGCAGGATTTCAGCGGGGCTGATTTCGATGTCGTCACCAACAGCCCCGTCGACACCTCCGGACCGTTCGCGGAGGTCCGCACCAATTTCGACAGCGTCGCCATCCAGCGGGTTGGGGCGAATGTCCAGTTCGTGCGGCCCTTCAACGGTGGGGATCCCTACAAGAAAGCCCCCTGGAACCTGATCCTGGCCTTCGGCGGCCAGGAAGTCACCCCGATGAACTTCTCGGGCGACAAGTACTCCCAGGCCGTGATCGGTGTGGACGACGACCTCCGCCAGCCGGTGAGGGTTCCCAGCCGCCAGGTCATCTGTCTGGCCTACAACTGCGCCTCGGAGAACCAGCTGCTCAGTTTCAGGGTCGGCACGACCTACAGCTCCCTCGATGATCCCCGCAACCCCACCCGCGGCAACTTCTTCAGCGTGGGCACCGAGCAGTTCCTCTCCGTGGGCAACGATTCACCCACCTTCAACCGGGTCCGCACCACCTTCACCCAGTACATCCCGGTCAATTGGCTGAAGATCTACAAGGGTTGCCGTCCCAAGCCCGGCGAAACCCGCGACTGCAAGCAGGCCCTGGCTTTCCAGGTCTCGGGCGGCGCCCTGATCGGTGACGAGATCCCTCCCTACGAGGCCTTCTGCCTGGGAGGCGGCAATTCGGTGCGTGGCTACGCCGACTGCGATCTGGGGGTCGGCAAGGCCTACGGCGAGTTCACGGCGGAGTACCGGTTTCCCCTGTTCAGCATCGTCAGCGGTTCCGTCTTCTTCGACGCCGGCACCACCTTCGGCACCCAGGGGGACATCCCGGGCAACCCCGGCGGTCTGCTGGGCAAGAAGGGCGATGGCTTCTCGCCGGGCATCGGCGTGATCGTCACCACCCCTGTCGGCCCCCTGAGGCTGGAAGTGGCGACAGAGGACTTCACCGACAACTGGCGCTTCAACCTTGGTGTGGGCTGGAAGTTCTAGTGGGGCCATGGCCAGCTGACTACGCCGGGACCTTCACCCTGGCCGGCACGGCCGAGCGGCACGGTGTCGGCCTCCACAGCGGTCAGGAGGGTCGGGTGAGGCTCCAGCCCGCCGAGCGGCCCGGCTACTGGCTCGGGTGGCTGGATCAGCCCGACCTGCCCCTCGTGCGCCTGCACCCAGGAAGGGTGCAGGACACCACGCTCTGCACCGCGTTGCAGCTGGGCCAGCGGCGCCTCGCCACCGTGGAACATCTGCTGGCGGCCCTGGCCGGTACGGGCATCACCCAGGCAGAGATCCTGGTCGAGGGCCATGAGATCCCCTTGCTGGATGGATCGGCCCTCCCCTGGGTGGAGGCCATCGCGGAAGCCGGCTGTCAGCCCCTGGAGCTTCCCTCCGCCATGCCGGAACTGCGTGAGCCCCTCACGGTGAGCCGGGGGCCGGGGTTCGTGACCGCGATCCCCGCTGCGGGCCTGCGGCTGGGCGCGGCCATCGAGTTCACGGACCCGGCCATCGGCCGCCAGCTGTTCTCCCTGGAGCTCACCCCTGCTGCGTTTGTGGAAGCCATCGCGCCGGCCCGGACCTTCGGTCTGCGCTCCCAGGTCGATCAGCTCCGCGCCGCCGGCTTGATCCAGGGGGGCGCCCTCGATAATGCGCTGGTGTGCGACGGCGACCGCTGGCTGAATCCCCCCCTGCGATTTGCCGATGAACCGGTGCGCCATAAAATCCTCGACCTGATGGGTGATCTGGCGCTGGTCGGTTTGCCAAGGGCCCATGTGTTTGCCTACCGCGGCTCCCATGGCCTCCATACCGCCCTGGCCGCTGCCCTGGCGGACCTTCCCCGTTCGCCGTTCTCTGCTTGACCCCCTTGTCCGCCTCCTCCTCCCCGGCTCCTGCCAGCTCCCCGGGCATCGTGCTCCATGCGGAGCAGATCCAGGGTCTCCTGCCCCACCGCTATCCCTTCGCTCTGGTGGATCGGGTGATCGCCCACGAGCCTGGCAAGCGCGCGGTGGCGATCAAGAATGTCACCTTCAATGAGCCCCAGTTCCAGGGGCATTTCCCCGGCCGCCCCCTGATGCCCGGGGTGCTGATCGTCGAGGCGATGGCCCAGGTGGGGGGGCTGATCGTCACCCAGATGCCCGATCTGCCCAAGGGGCTCTTCGTGTTTGCCGGGATCGACGGGGTGCGCTTTCGTCGTCCCGTCGTACCCGGGGATCAGCTGCTGATCAGCTGCGAACTGCTGAGCCTCAAGCGCAAGCGTTTCGGCAAGGTGGCGGCCGAGGCCACGGTGGATGGGGAGCTGGCCTGCTCCGGCGAACTGATGTTTTCGCTGGTGGACTGATGGCCACCATGATCCATCCCACTGCGGTGGTCGATCCGCGGGCCGAACTGGCGGAGGGCGTGGAGGTCGGGCCCTACGCGGTGATCGGTCCGCAGGTGCGGGTCGGCAGCGGCAGCCGCATCGGCCCCCATGTGGTGATCGACGGACGGGTGAGGATCGGGCGGGACAACCGCATCTTTCCCGGTGCCTGCATCGGACTCGAACCCCAGGATCTCAAGTACACCGGTGATCCCACCGAGGTGGTGATCGGTGATGGCAACACCATCCGCGAATGCGTCACCATCAACCGTGCCACCACCGACCACCAGCAGACCAGGGTGGGTGACGGCAACCTGCTGATGGCCTACAGCCACCTCGGCCACAACTGCGATCTGGGGGATCGGATCGTGATCGCCAACGGTGTCGCCGTGGCCGGCCACGTGGTGATCGGTGACCGGGCGGTGATCGGCGGCGTGCTCGGCATCCACCAGTTCGTTCAGATCGGCACCCTGGCGATGGTGGGGGGCATGAGCCGGATCGAACGGGATGTGCCGCCCTTCTGCCTGGTGGAAGGCCATCCGTCCCGCGTGCGGGCCCTGAACAAGATCGGGCTGCGCCGCAGCGGCCTCATGGACCTCGACGACGGTCGCCAGTCCGAGGATCTCAGGCGGGCCTGGACCCTGCTCTACCGCCGAGGCCTGACCCTGGCCGAGGCCCTCGGCCAGCTCAGGGCCGAGCCCCTGACGGCTGCCGCTGAGACCCTGGTGGCCTTTCTGGAAGGATCCTTGCAGCCCTCGCGCCGGGGTCCGATCCCCGGAGCGCGCTGATGCTGCGCTTGCTGGTCAGCACGGGCGAGGTGTCCGGCGATCTGCAGGGGGCCCTGCTGGTGGAGGCCCTCCATCAGGAGGCCCGCCGGCGCGGGCTCGAACTCCAGGTGGTGGCCCTCGGTGGGGAGCGCATGGAACGGGCGGGAGCGGAACTGCTGGCGAACACCACCCGCATGGGGGCGATCGGCCTGCTGGAGGCGATCCCCTTCGTGCTGCCCACGCTGCGGCTGCAGCGGCGGCTCAGGCGCTGGTTCCGCGGAGCCGCTCCCGACGGTGTGGTGCTGATCGACTACATGGGGCCCAACGTCAATCTGGGGCTGCGACTGAAGCGCAAGTTCCCCGAGGTTCCGGTCACCTACTACATCGCTCCCCAGGAATGGGCCTTCAAGTTCGGGGATGAGGGGCGCACCAATCTGATCCGCTTCACCAACCAGATCCTGGCGATCTTCCAGGAGGAGGCCCGCTACTACGGCTGTCGCGGGGCGAATGTCACCTATGTCGGCCATCCCCTGCTCGACACGGTGGGCGATCCGCCGAGTCGTCGCGAGGCCCGGGCGGAACTCGGCCTGGCCGATGATGCGCCGGTGCTGCTCCTGATGCCCGCCTCCAGACGGCAGGAACTGCGCTACATGCTCCCCCAGATCGTCGCGGCGGCGGCGGAGCTCCAGCGCGCCCAGCCGGATCTGCAGGTGGTGGTGCCCGCCGGACTCTCGGGCTTCGAGGCCCAGATCACCCGTCAGCTGGACAAGGCCGGTGTGCGTGCGCTGGTGATCTCCGCCGTGGACGCCGACAGGCTCAAGCCGGCCCTCTGCGCCGCCGCCGATCTCGCCCTGGCCAAGTCCGGCACCGTGAACCTGGAACTGGCCCTGCGAGGGGTTCCCCAGGTCGTGGTCTACCGGGTCAGTGCGGCCACGGCCTTCGTGGCCCGTCACATCCTCCGCTTCAGCGTGCCGCACATCTCGCCGGTGAATCTGGTGCTGGGGGAACGGCTCGTGCCGGAACTCCTGCAGGCCGACCTCACCCCCGAGGCGATCGTGCGGGAGGCCAAGCCCCTGCTCCAGGCGGGGAGCGCCGCCCACGCCACCATGCTGGAGGGCTACCGCCGGCTGCGCTCGGAGCTGGGGGAGCCCGGCGTCACCCAGCGGGCGGCGGCGGCCATCCTCGACCAGGTGCTGGCCCCCTCATGAGGGCGCCACCCTGCCGGGCGGGGAGCCGCCTGCCGGACAGAGGCCCCCTGCGGGCTTGGGCCGCCACCCTTCGGCACGGCCTGCTCATCCTCGGCCTGATCGCCCTGCTCACGCTGGCACCGTTGTCGGCCGCGGCGGCGCCGCTCCAGGAAGCGGTGTTCGCCGGGGGGTGTTTCTGGTGTCTGGAACACGATCTCGAGGTGCAGTCCGGCGTGGTGGAGGCGATCAGCGGCTACAGCGGCGGACGGTTGGAGCGCCCGACCTACGCCCAGGTGTCGGCTGGCGGTACCGGCCATCAGGAGGCTGTGCTGGTGCGTTTCGACCCGGCGCAGCTCAGTTACGCCGCCCTGCTGCGCCACTACTGGCGCCAGATCGATCCCCTCGACGCGGGCGGGCAGTTCTGCGACCGGGGAGACTCCTACCGACCGGTGATCTTTCCCCGCGGCTCCGAGCAGGAGCTCCAGGCCCGCCAGAGCCTTGAGTCGGCGGCCTCTGAGCTGGCTGTTCCGGTCTCAGCCCTGAAGGTCGCCATCCAACCCCTGGATCGGTTCTGGCCCGCCGAGGGCTACCACCAGAACTACGCCGAGCGCCAGGCCATCCAGTACACCTACTACCGATGGGCCTGCGGCCGTGACCGCCGTCTGGATGCGGTCTGGGGGCCGCGGGCCCGCTCCGGCGTCCCCTGGACGGCGGGGCCTGCGCCCGGACCATGACCCGATCCTGACCGGCGGGTGGCCCTGCGGCTGGTCAGGGCGGGGGAGATGCGGCGCAGCCCCGGTCCTTCAACGGCGGAACGGCCGTTCGGAACGATTGCGGCAACTGGCGCTGGGGCCTACCCAGATCGGTCCGGGGGCCTTACCGTGATCCCTGCAGCTGAGCAGAGCCCTGTATGTATCTGCTGACCATCCGAGAAGGTCTGCAGACCCGGCACATCGGGCCCTACGGCAGTCCCAAGCAGGCGGCCGACGATCTGGATCGTCTGCTGCCCCTGTGCGGCGACCGCGCCCGCTGGCAGATCCATGCCCTGGAGTCGCCGGCGGATCTCCAGGACCAGCTGGACGGTGGAGACGACCGTCAGAGTCCTGTCGCAGCCTGAGGGAGGTTGCCCCTCCAGCGCGGTGCGATCGTGCCTCCAGCGCTCAAGGCTTCAGCCCTGCGCCTGGCCGGCAGCCCGCACCACCTCTGGCTTCAGGGTTGGCGCGGGTAGCCCCGCAGCAAGCCACTCTCGATCATCAGGCCCACCCCGGCATTGATCAGGATCAGCCCGAAGGTGCCGTACCAGAACCACGGCCCCGGGTTGTTCATCCCCTCCACCCGTCCTGAGGCGGCCAGAACCTGGATGCCCTTGCGGATCACCGCTTCGCCGAACAGGCACAGGCCGGCCGGCAGGAGGAGCACCCCGAGCTGGGCCTTGACGTACCAGCGAATCTTCTTGACGGCCATCGGCTCCAGCCTCGGGTCTCTCGCCCAAACCTAGGTGTCGGCCTTCAGCGGAGCGCCGCCGCAGACCCACTGCACCAGGGTCCTGACGCCGAAGCCCGTGGCGCCCGCCGGATCGACCCCCCGACCCTTGTCGCTCCATACGGTTCCGGCGATGTCCAGGTGGGCCCAGGGCAATCCCTTGGTCACGAAGTCCTGCAGGAACAGGGCGGCGGTGATCGAACCACCCGGCCGGGGACCGGTGTTCTTCAGGTCGGCGTAGCTGCTTTTCAGCCCCTTCTTGTAGGAGGGTCGCAGGGGCATGCGCCAGAGGTCTTCGCCGCCGGACCGTCCGGCATCCACCAGCGCCTGGGCCAGCTGGTCATGGTTGGACCAGAGGCCGGCCATCTCCTCGCCCAGGGCGATCACGCAGGCGCCGGTGAGGGTGGCCAGATCGACAATCGCGTCAGGCTCGAGTCTGCAGGCGTAGACGAGCGCATCCGCCAGGGTGAGCCGACCTTCGGCGTCGGTGTTGTTGATCTCGATCGTCTTGCCGTTGGAGGCCGTGACGATGTCCCCGGGGTGGACGGCACCACCGCTGATCATGTTTTCGCAGCTGGCAACGATCACATGCACTTCCACGCCCGCCGGTCGCAGCTGGCCGATGGCCCGGGCGGCGCCCAGCACGGCGGCGCTGCCCCCCATGTCGTATTTCATCATCTCGATCTGGGACCCGGCCGTCTTGAGGTTGTAGCCCCCGGAGTCGAAGGTGAGGCCCTTGCCCACCAGGGCGACCCTTCGGCTGGCGACGCCCTCGGGCCTGTAGATGAGGTGGATGAACTTGGGGGGCAGATCGGATCCCTGGGCCACCCCCAGGTAGGCACCCATGCCCAGGGCCTCGCAGTCGGCGCGCTCCAGCACCTTGAGATCGAGGCCATGGGCTGCGGCGATCGCCGCGGCCGTGTCCGCCAGGTGCTGGGGGGTGGCCACGTTGGGCGGAGCCGCCACCAGCTGGCGGGCCAGTTCCACTCCGGCACAGGTGGCATCCACCGAGGCCAGGGCGCCGGCCGCGGCGGCGGGCAGGCCGATCAGGCTCACCCGGTCGGGCTGCGGTTTCGGCTGGGGCTCACCCTTGAAGCGCTGGTCGTCGTAGAGGCCCAGGCGCACGGCCTCCGCCATGGCGCGGGCGGCCAGGCCCGCTTCAAGGCCCTCGACCGGCAGGGCCAGACCCAGATGGCTGGCACCGCTGGCGGCCGCGGCCCGTGCGGCTACCGCCGCGGCCTGCTGGACCACGGCCAGATCGCAGTCCGCCGCTCCGCCGAGGCCGACCAGGATGAGCGTCTGGGGCGCCTCGCCCAGCCGCTCGAAGCTGACACACTCCCCCGGCTTGGCCAGGAAGCGGCGGCGCTCCAGGCTGGGCCACAGGCTGGCACCGAGGGCGGACTCCAGGGTCGCTCGGACGGGGTGAACCGGCCCGGCCTCGTCGGCGCTGAACAGGCCGATCGCCAGACAGTCGCCCGCCCATCCAGCCAGGCAGCTGCTCAGGGAATCAGCGATGCAACGAAACTCCATGGGCCGGCCGATCGAAACGTGATCGTAGCCAGCGTCAGGGGTCGTCTCCGGCGGTGAATGGCGTCGCCCAGCGCTGCCGGGTCTCCTTGTTGAACGGCGGCAGCCAGCGGCGGATCAGCGCCTGCTCGAGGGCCCGGCGGGGCCGGACGGCCTGGGGGGCATCCAGCCAGAAGCGAATGCTCAGCTGGCCGCTGAGCTGGGCCTTCGCCAGGGCTTCGCTGTAGGCCGCCAGGTAGTGCTTGCAGTCGTGCTCCCCTTTCCAGCGCTGGGCTGCCTGGCCGGTTTCGCCCACATAGAGCAGCAGGTCCGCCGCCAGGACCGGGCAGTGATCGGTCACGAAATAGAGGGCCGCCCCCCGTTGCGGCGCCCTGGGCCATCGCCAGAAGGACAGCGACTGGGCCTGCAGGAGCAGGGGATTGAGCTGGGCCCCTGCCTGCTCGGCATCCACCGGCTCCTCCCGCGGGTGGGGCCGCCCCTGGAGGCCCGCGTCGAACAGGCTGGGCTGCAGACTCCCCGATCCGCCACCGGCGAACAGGGGCCCCTGGTGGTCCGCCAGGCGCCGTTGCCAGTCGAGCAGCTGGTGGGCCAGCAGGGGCAGGCTCTCCCCACCCGGAGGGAACTGGGCGAGCCTGGTGCTGGGGAAGAGTTCGCCCTGCCTGGCCATGGCCTACTCCCGGCGGGCGGGGGGAAGCACCGGGCCTGGGGGGCAGGTGCTGAACTGCACCCGGCCGAGCCAGCCCTCCACCATCGGGACCGGCAGCTGCAGGCGCCGCTGGAGGTCCGCCAGATCCTGGAAGGGGCGACGGCCGCGTTCACGCCGCAGGCGATCGGCCTGCGCGGGGGTCAGCCCGAGGTCGGCCAGCTGGGCCGGGCTGGCCTGGTTCAGATCGATCCGCGGGCGGGGCTCCCGGGCCGGAGGCGGTTCGCTGTACCAGCGGAACTCCAGGATGGGCCGCCAGGCTTCGATGCGCTCCGGCGGCCAGTCGAGCGCCCGGTGCAGGTCCTCGGGACCGCTCAGCTGCACGCCGCAGTCCTGCAGCCGCAGCAGCAGATCCACCTGGTCCCTGGTGATGCCCGGCAGGCGCAGCCAGTCGGCCGCCGTGGCGCGGTTCACATCCAGCCGCCAGCCCAGGGCTGCCGCGTGGCGGACCTCCTGGGCATCCTGGAGGCCCAGGGCGGGGTTCTGGCGCAGCTTCAGCGCCAGCAGCTCCCGTTCCACCGTGTCGTCCGGGTCATCCCAGGCTTGCTGGGGGGTGGGATCCCCGGGCTTCGGGAGGGTGCCGTCAGGCCTGCCATCGGCCCTCGGGCCGGATGGCTCCGGGGGAGGCGAAGGGGGGATCTGGCCCGTGGCCACGAGCAGTTGGCGAGCCAGCGGATCCAGCCAGTGGCGGCGGGCCATGGGTGGATGGAAACCAGGACTCAGGGCCGAACCTAGCGAGGCGATCAGGGATCGGGCCATTCGATCAGATCCCAGCACAGCCCCAGCACCGCGGCATGGGTGCGGTCCCGGGCCGGAAGCTTGCGCATCACGTGCCGCAGATGGGTCTTCACCGTGTCGGGGGAGACATGCAGCGCCTGGCCGATGGCACTGTTGCTGTTGCCCCGCGCCACCAGGGTGAGCACGTCGCGCTCCCGTGCGGTGAGGGTCTCGAGCGGCGCACAGTCGCGGTGGACGTTCCGGAAGGCGGGGCGCAGCTGGCGGTCGACGTAGATGCCGCCACCGCTGACCGCATGCAGGGCCGCCAGCGCGGCCCCCTGCCCCAACCGCGATTCCGGCAGCACCCCTTCGCATCCGGCGGCGATGGCGGCCTGGATGCGCTGATGCCGCTGCTCCCGGCTCACCACCAGCAGCGTCTGCAGGCTGGGCCAGCGGGCCTTCAGGTCGATCACGAGGCTGATGCCATCACCCTGCTCGAGCACATCGCTCGCGACCACCAGGGTGGGGCTGAGCCGTTCCACCAGGCCGATCCCCTCGGCGGCGGTGGTTGCGGCCCCGACGACCCGGCTGGAGCTCTGGGCTCCTCCCACAAAGACACTGAGGGCCACCCGGTTGGCGGTGCAGAGCACCAGCCGGGCATCGTGCAGCAGGCCACCGATCTGCCGGCCACGGTCCCGCATGCCATCGAGGAGAGGGGTGTAGTCCACGCCAGGCCAGTGGCCCCAACGCCTCCATGCTGCTGAGCGAAGCCGGGCGTGTCACCGCTCTGTCGGGATTACGCCAATCCGCACTCCCCAGGGCGTGATGGAGTCCTCACAATTGGTGGATCGCAGCACTGTGCCGGTTGGTTGCCGATGGCCTTCTTCGATTCCGAGATCGTCCAGGACGAGGCCAAGCGGCTGTTCCTCGACTACCAGCAGCTGATGGAACTCGGTGGGGAGTACGGGAAGTTCGATCGGGAGGGGAAGAAGCTCTACATCGAGCGGATGGAGGAAATGATGGAGCGCTACCGGGTCTTCATGAAGCGCTTCGAGCTCTCCGAGGATTTCCAGGCCAAGCTCACGGTGGAGCAGCTGCGCACCCAGCTCGGCCAGTTCGGCCTGACCCCCGAGACGATGTTCGATCAGATGCACCGCACCCTGGAGCGGATGAAGGGCCAGCTCGAGGCCCAGCCCTGACGGGCCCCCGCTGCGTACGATCCGCCACTGAGCTGGGTGCCCACGGGAGGAGCTGATGGCAGACGGCGGATGGAATCTGCCCTCCTGGATCGAGCGCGGCGTAGCGGACCTCTTCCCGGCCCCCTCCGGGCCGGGATCGGATGGCCCCGAAGCCACCGATGGATCCCTGGCGCACCGCCTGCGGGAGGCCGAGCAGGCCGGCCGGCCGCTGCGGGTGAAGCTGGGCATCGACCCGACCGGCGCTGACATCCATCTGGGCCACTCGATCCTGTTCCGCAAGCTGCGGGCCTTTCAGGACGCCGGACACACCGCCGTGCTGATCATCGGCGACTTCACCGCCCGCATCGGCGATCCCAGCGGCAAGAGTGCCACGCGGGTTCAGCTGAGCGCCGCCGCGGTGGAGGCCAATGCCGAGACCTACCTGTTGCAGCTGGGTCTGGGCCAGCCGAAGGAGCGCTCCCTGATCGACTTCGAAACCCCGGGTCGCCTCGAGGTGCGCCGCAACAGCGAGTGGCTGGCGGGCCTGGCGCTGCCGGAGGTGATCGGCCTGCTGGCCACGTCCACCGTCGGCCAGATGCTGGCCAAGGAGGATTTCTCCCGCCGCTACGGTTCCGGCACCCCGATCTCGCTGCACGAGTTCCTCTATCCCCTGTTGCAGGGCTACGACTCGGTGGCCATCCAGGCCGATCTGGAGCTGGGGGGCACGGACCAGAAGTTCAATGTGGCGATGGGCCGCGATCTCCAGCGCCACTTCGCGCAGAGGCCCCAGTTCGGCATGCTGCTGCCGATCCTGCCCGGGCTGGATGGCGTGCAGAAGATGAGCAAGAGCCTCGGCAACACCGTGGGCCTCTCGGAGGATCCCCTGTCGATGTATTCCAAGCTCGAGAAGGTCCCGGACCAGGCCGTGGAGGAGTACCTGACCCTGCTCACGGACCTCGATCCGCAAGCCCTGCCGGCCAATCCCCGCGAGCGGCAGAAGGCGATGGCCCTCGACATCACCCGGCAGCGCCATGGTCTGGAAGCTGCCCGGCAGGCCCAGCACGACGCGGCCTCCCTGGTGGCCGGAGCGGCCGGGCAGGGTGCCGCCACCGCGGAGGTGCCCGAGGTCTCCCTCAGCGGCGTGAACTTTCCCGCCAAGGCCTTCTACCTGCTCAGTGCCCTCAACCTCTGTTCCAGCAGCAGTGAAGCGCGCCGCCAGATCCAGGGCGGCGCGGTGAAACTGGATGGTGTGCGGCTTGCCGACCCCAACCAGCAGTTCGCGGTCTCCAGTGAGCTGGCGGGCAAGGTGCTGCAGCTCGGCAAGAAGACCTTCCGCCGCCTGGTGCTCGGCTGAACTCCTGGACCTGCCTAGGGTTCGCCGTAGTGCTGCCCGTGCCGGTGGTCCCGGACTCCATGCTTGCCGAACCCATCCAGGCCCCACCGTCCCCGGCCGACGCCATCATCGTCGCCCTCGATGGCATGGACCCCGAGGCGGCCTGTCGCTTGGCGCGCGCGCTGCCCGAGCTGCGCTGGGTGAAGGTGGGCCTGGAGCTGTTCGTCGCCGCGGGCCCCGGGATCGTGAGCCGCCTGCAGGAGCTCGGTCTGCAGGTGTTCCTGGATCTGAAGTTCCACGACATTCCCGCCACCATGGCGGGAGCCTGCCGCAGTGCCGCCCGGCTGGGCGCCCGGATGATCACGGTGCATGCGGCCGCGGGGGGCCGGGCCCTGGCGGCGGCCCAGGCGGCGGCGGTGGACGCGGCGCAGGAAGCGGATCTGCCCGTGCCCACCCTGCTGGCGGTGACGGTGCTCACCAGCTGGGAGGCCGATTCCTTCGCGGCGGAGCTGGCGATCGGGGAGCCCCTGGAGCACTACGTGCCGCGGCTGGCCGCTCTGGCCGCCGCCGCCGGCATCGCCGGTGCCGTGTGCTCACCCCACGAGGTCAGCTCGCTGCGGGCCGCCCATCCGGCCCCCTTCACGCTCGTCACCCCGGGCATCCGGCCGGCGGGTTCGGCGGCCGGCGACCAGCGCCGGGTGCTCACCCCTGCCCAGGCGATCGCCGCCGGAGCGAGCCATCTGGTGATCGGCCGGCCGATCACGGCCTCACCTGACCCCGCGGCCGCCTTTGCCGCCTGCTGTGCCGAGCTGGCCTGACCGGAGCCATCGCCCATGCCCAGACTCACGCTTCAGGGCGCCGGCCCATCCCTGGCCTTCGTGCCGCCCGCCTACACCCCCTGGCTCCGGCGGGCCATCAGCCTGCTGATTCCGCTGTTGCTGCGCCGCAGAGGCGTGCAGCAGGTCCGCCCGGAGGGGGTGGAGGATCTGGCCCGGCTCTATGCCGCCCAGCAGCAGGGTCGGATCCGGCTGCTGGTGGCTTTCCGGCATCCCAGCACCCGCGATCCCCTGCTGATGGCCTGGCTCCTCTGGCATGCCCTGCCGCGGGCCGCCCGGCGGATCGGACTGGAGCTGCGCCGTCCGGTGCACTGCCAGTTTCTCTACGACCGGGGCATTCCCCTCTGGGCCGGTGCCCTGGTGGGCTGGGTCCTGAGCCATCTGGGGGGCATTGCGATCCAGCGGGGCAAACTCGATCGGCAGGCCCTGCGCGCCGCCCGCGACCTGGCGGTCCACGGGCCCTTCCCCCTGGCGATCGCGCCGGAGGGGGCCACCAACGACCACGGCGAGCTGATCAGTCCCCTCGAACCCGGTCTGGCCCAGATGGCCTTCTGGGCCTGTGAGGACCTGGAGGCCGAGGGCCGCGAGGAACGGGTGATGGTCGTGCCCCTCGGTCTGCGCTATGGCCTGCGGCGGCCCGACTGGACCAGGATCGACCGGTTTCTGGCCCTTTTGGAGGGACGCCTGGGCCTCGAGGCCAAGCCGGCGGCCGCGAGTGACGGTTCAGAGGCGCGCTATGGGCGGTTTCTGGCGGTGGCCGAAGGGCTGCTGATCGCCCTGGAAGGGTTCTATGGGCGGGCCCATGGGCTGGTCCTGGAGCCGACCGGCACGTTTCAGGACCGCCTGACCTCGTTGCGGCATCGGGTCCTGGAGATGGCCGAGCGGCCCTTCGGCCTCCGCTCCCAGGGAAGCCTCCAGGACCGTTGCCGTCGCATCGAGCAGGCCGCCTGGGAGCGGATGTACCGCGCCGATCTGGACGCCCTCTCGCCGGTGGACCGGAGTCTGGCGGACTGGACCGCGGCTGAGGCGGCCCTGGCTCTGGGCCACATGCGGCTGGTCGAACCCTTCGCCGCCATCAGCGGCACCTACGTGGCCGCCAAGCCCAGCCCCGACCGCTATGCCGAGCTGCTTCAGATTCTCTGGCGGGCCGTGGTCTGGATCGAGGGGCGCCCGGAGGACCCGCCGCCGGATCTGGGGCCGCTCCAGGCGCGCATCCGGCTGGGAACGCCGATCGATGTGACGGCCCGCCGGGGGGACTACCGCCGCGACCGGCGTCGGGCCGTCGAGGACCTGACGACAGCCGTCGGCCGCGGCCTGGAGGAGGCCATCGCCGACCCGGCGTGAGCGTCACACCCCCGGGGCCGCCGGCGCTGGGTGGTTTCAGGCGGCCAGATGGCCCTGGCCGACCACCTCGGCGTAGAGGCGTTCGAGGGCGTCGATGTTCCCCTCGAGGGTGTAGCGCTCCAGGACCCGGCCGCGGGCCCGTCGGCCCAGTTCGGCAGTGAGGACCGGCTGATCCCGCAGCACCGGCAGCAGGGTGCGCAGCTGGGTGGTCACCCCCTGGGTGCTGATCACGATGCCGGCGCCACCGTTCAGCACCTCCCCATCGGCCCCGGCGTCGGTGGCGACACAGGCCGTGCCGCTGGCCATGGCCTCCAGCAGGGCGAGGGACAGGCCTTCCACCAGGGACGGCAGCAGGAACACCTCCGCCAGTTGCTGCAGCGCCACCCGCATCGGCAGGCTGGGCTCGTAGCCCCACCACACCACATCCGGCTCGTCGTGGTTGCCCTGGAGGGCAGAACGCAGGGGGCCGTCGCCGACGATCAGCAGCACACAGCCGCTGGGGCGCACCAGCCGCCAGGCCTTCAGCAGGGCCTCCACATTCTTCTCGGTGGCAACACGCCCCATGTACAGGAACACCCGCCGGCCCATGAAACGCCGGCGCAGCTCGCAGAGTTCCGGCGAGGGGTCCTCGGTGGCAGGCCGCCAGGTGCTGGTGTCGACCCCATTGGGGATGACCGCCAGCCGCTCCGGCCCCACACCCAGGCGGATCAGCACCTCAGCCTGCAGCTCGGAGAACACGATGACCCGGTCGAAGCGGGCCAGGGAGGGGGCATAGAGCTGGTAGGTGAGCTGCTGGGTGCCGGCGGTGAGGTTGCGCAGGCTGGCGTCGAAGGCGGGATGAAAGGTGGCGACGAGGGGAAGGCCCAGCTGCTGGCAGAGGTCCGGCAGGCGGAAGTCCAGGGGGGAGAGGGTGAGGCTGGCGTGCACCAGGTCGGGGCGCAGCCGCTCGAGGGATTCCCTCAGCTCCCGTTGCGCTCCCGGTGAGGGAATCGTGTACACCTGGGATTTGACCAGGTAGGGGAGGGAGACTTCCGGTCCCGGGCTGTCCAGATCGGCGATCCCCAGGGCCGGCGGGGCTCCGCCGGCGGGGCTGCTGCTCAGCTCCAGCGGGGGGGAGGCCAGGAGGGGGCCGCCCCTGTCCCGTTGGCGTCCCTCAGCCCCCCGGCGGGTCAGCGGTCGCTCCGGGCCGGGTCGCGTGTCGAAGTGGATGAAGCTGATGCCATGGCCCCGGAGCCGCAGGGCATGGGTCGTGGTGAGGCCGTAGGTGACGTTGCCGCAGAAGGGGGATTTCTTGCCCAGCCAGGCAATGTGGGTCACCCGGGCTCGCTCGTCCGTCCCCACAAACTAACAGCGTCGCCAGGGCCGCTCCACGATGGCCGCCAGCAGGGCGATGGCCGCCAGGGTCCAGAGGACCGGCAGCAGCCCCCAGCGGCTGACGACCGCACCGGCCAGCACCAGCGGCAGGCTGAGCGCGATGTTGATCAGGTTGTTCTGGAGACCGAACACCTTGCCCCGCAGCTCCTCCGGGGTGTCCTCCTGAATCGTGGTCTGGGCGGGGATGGCCAGCAGTGCCGCTCCGACGCCCAGCACCCCGCAGAGCAGCAGGGTGAAGGTGAGACTGCCGCGCAGCTGGCCCAGCAGCAGCAGGCTCCAGCCGATCAGGCCGAGGCCGGCGGAGGCCAGCACACGCCGGTTGAGCCCCTGACCGAGCTGGGCGACGGCGAGCGCGCCGACCGCCAGACCCAGGCCACTCATCGCCAGCAGGGTGCCGAAGCGGGTCGGCCCCAGCCCGCTGACCGCTGAGGCCAGGCTGATCGCGAGCACATAGAGGGCGGCCAGCAGGCTGTAGAGCAGGACGAGCTGGAGCATGGCGCTGGCCACCCGCGGGCGCTCGCGCAGGACGGCGATGCCTTCGCGGATCTCCTCCAAGACCGAGCTGCGACTGGTGGGTCGTGGCTGCTCCCGCGCCTGGATGCGGGCGATCGAAAGGGCGGCGAAGCCGTAGCAGGCCGGCAACAGCAGGAATTCACCCCCCGGGATCCCCAGGGCTCCGAGGCCGGAGCGCAGCAGGCGCAGGATCGGATCACCGAGCGCAAAGCCCACGATCGTGGCGGCCATGCTGGTGGCCTGGTAGAGCGAGTTGGCCGCCAGCAGGTGCTGGGCGGGCATCAGCTGGGGGATCAGGGCCTGCTCGGCCGGGGCGAAGAACTGGGTCAGCACCGATTCGAGGAAGGTCATCCCCACGAGCCCCCAGTAGCCCCAGCTGAGCCCGAACCACTCCGGCCCCTCCAGCAGACAGAGCGGTGCCAGCAGCACCAGGGCAGCCCGCAGTCCGTTCGAGGCCACCATCACGGTGCGCTTCGGCCAGCGGTCGGCCCACACCCCGGCCACGGTCCCCAGCAGCATCGCCGGCAGGGTGTTGGCCACGTAGATCCCGGTGGCCAGCAAGGTGATCATCTGGGCCCGGGTCTCGGGCAGGTTCACCCGGATCGCCGAAGCGGCCTCGGCCAGGGCCGGATTGGCCTCCGGTGTGCCCTGCACCCAGGTCTGGGCGATCAGGAACACCATCAGCACGATGTAGAACTTGTCGGCCAGCTGGGAGAAGATCTGCCCCAGCCAGAGCAGCCGGAAGTCGGGGAGTTCCAGGACGGCCTGAAGGCCGCTCGACGCTCCCGGACCGATGCCACTGCCGTGGGGATTCCCTTGGGGACTGCCGTTCAACCTGGGCCGGGGACGACGGGGGCCGCTCATGATCGCGCAGCCCCGGATTCCAGCCCCAGCCGCAGCAGGCGGAAGGAGCGGGGCCGCCTCGCCAGGTGCTCGCCGCACCAGCACTCGATCAGGTCCAGGAGATGCAGCCAGACAGGCTGCGGTCCCATCAGCTGGCCGTCCTGGCGGCGCGGCAGCGATGGGCGCACCAGGCGCTGCAGCAGGGCCAGCTCAGAGGCATTCAGCACCACGCGGGCACCCGGCACCGCCCCGATGGCGATCCCTTCGCTGGGCAGCACACTGCAGCGCCAGGTCCAGTTCCCCAGGGGTGGATCCAGCCGCTCGCCGCTGCGGCAGCACTGCCCCAGGGGAAGGGCATAGCCCCCCAGGGCGAGCAGGTGAACCGAGCCCTGCACGGCCAGGGCCAGCACCTCCAGGCTCTCGCCCTTGTCCCGGACCACCTCCTCCAGGCGCCCGAGCTGCATCAGCACGTCCGCGAGCATGCCCGGTGCGGGGGACTGGCTGGGAACCAGGGCCAGGCAGAGTTCGGCCAGGGCCTGGGCTGCTGCCAGGGCGTCCAGCCGGCCGGCCAGGCCGCTGTAGTTGCGCAGCACCTTGAGCTGGCGCACCCGCAGCAGGTCGCCCCGGCCGCCCACCTGCAGGCGCAGATGGGCCAGGGGAACCGCGGCCGCCAGGCTGCTGCGGGGCTTGCGGGCGCCGGGAACGGCGAGGCGGACCAGGCCGGCCTGCTCACTCAGGAGGGTGAGCAGGCGATCGCTCTCGCCCAGGGGCCTGCTGCTGAGGGCCAGGCCTTCCAGTGAGGTCTCGGGCACCGGCGGATCAGTCCTTCAGGGCCTGCATCAGGCTCACGCCGCGGCTGGTGCCGAGGCGTGTGGCGCCGGCCTCCACCAGGGCGAACGCCTGCTCCACGGCGGTGATGCCCCCGGAGGCCTTCACCCCCGCCCGGCCCCGGGCCAGGTCCCGCACCCGGCCCACCTGGTCCACCCCCACGGGCGGACCGAAGCCGCTGCCGGTCTTGAGGAAGCGGGCCCCGGCGTCGATGCTGATTTCCACCAGCAGTTCCAGAGCCTCGGGCTCGAGGCGCGCCACCTCCAGGATCACCTTCACCGGCAGGCCCAGTTCGCAGATCCCAGCCAGGTCGTCCAGCACGGTCTGGCCATCCCGGTCGGCCAGGGCCCCGAAGTCAGGCACCACATCCAGTTCGTCCGCACCCGCCGCGGCTGCGGCTTCCGCCTCCGCCCGCTTCACCGCCGCCGGCACGGCCCCGAAGGGAAAGCCCACCACCGCCACCAGTCGGGGAGAAGCGCCGCGACCGCTGCCCGTCACGGGCAGCCGCTGCCGCGCCGTGGCCACCCAGCGGGAGGCCACGCACACCCCGGCGAAGCCGAAGTGGCGGGCCTCATCGCAGCAGCGGTGGATGGCCTCATGGCCCTGGTGGGGATCCAGCAGGGCATGGTCGATCAGAGGAGCCAGTTCCGGAAGGTCGCGGCTCACGCGTCCTTGGGTTGGATCACCCCGAACCCACCGTGGTTGCGGTGGTAGACGACCTGGATCTGGCCAGTCTCGGCGTCGCGGAAGACGAAGAAGTCGTGATCGATCATCTCCAGCTGGTGCAGGGCCTCATCCAGGCTCATCGGCGCCATCTCGAAGTACTTCCGCCGCACCCCACGGCTGGGCAGCTCGGGTTCCTTGCCGTCGGTGAGGCTGCTGCCGGGGGGCGGCAGCGAAGCGGCGCCTGCCTCCTCGTCGCGGGCCGAGCGATGCACCGGGCCCTGGCTCCGCTCGTGGATGCGCTCCTTGTAGCGGTTGAGCTGGCGGGTCAGCTTGCTGGCCACCAGGTCAATGCTGGCGTAGAGATTGTCGCTGCGCTCCTGCGCGCGGATCACCGTTCCGTTGGCGAACATCGTGACCTCGGCGATCTGCTGGGGCACCCGTGGGTTCCGAGCCACCGACAGGTGCACATCAGCTTCTTTCACCATCCCCTCGAAGTGGTTGATGGCGCGGGTGAGTTTGGTTTCGGTGTACTCCCGGATGGCCGGGGTCACCTCAAGATTGCGGCCATGGATCAGCAGTTTCATCAGATGGCAGCCGCCTCCGTTGCTCTGGTGACCCAACGCTAGGAAGGCTTGCCGATGGTCCCCCAGCTCGATGCAATCCTTTTTGAAGCGCACCGACCGGTGCCCTTCGAGGACGCCTGGACGGCGCAGCGGCAGCTGCAGCAGCGCCTGCTGACCAGCCCCGACGGGCCGGAGGCCGTGCTGCTGCTGGAACACGAACCCTGCTACACCCTCGGCCGCGGCGCTTCGGAAGCCTTCCTGCGCTTCGACCCCGCAGCCCCGCCCCTGCCTCTCCACCGCATCGACCGCGGTGGCGAGGTGACCCACCATGCCCCCGGTCAACTGGTGCTCTACCCGGTGCTGAACCTGCAGCGGCACGGCGCCGATCTGCACCTCTACCTGCGCCGGCTGGAGCAGGTGGTGATCGATCTGCTGGCCGGGCTGGACCTGCAGGGCGAACGGGTCGCCGGTCTGACCGGGGTGTGGCTGGACGGCCGCAAGCTGGCCGCCATCGGCGTGGGGGCGCGCCGCTGGATCAGCCAGCACGGGCTGGCTCTGAATGTGGAGATCGATCTGGCGGGTTTCGCCGCCGTGGTGCCCTGCGGCATCGCCGACCGTCCGGTGGGGAGGCTGGTGGACGCCAGCCCGGCCCTGACCACCAACGCCCTGCGCCAACCCCTCCTGGAGACCTTTGCCCGGCACTTCCAGCTGAATCTGCGCCCCCCTTCCGCCCAGGAACGGCTCGAGGGGTGGTAACCGTGGGCAGCCGCTGCGTCACCGCCGTGTCGCCCGTTCGCGCCCCTGGGGCCCCAGTCGCCGAGATCCACTGGAGCGGAACCCCCCAGGACCGGGAGGCCCTGGCCCTCCGCACCGACTGGGGGCACCTCAACGGCATCTGGGCCCTGTGGGGTCATCTGGATCGCCTCTACGCCGAGGCCCCGGCCCTGGAGGCCCCGCACGCCCATCCGCCGGTCAGCCTGAGTTTTCGGGAGCTGCATCAGGGCATCGAACGGCTCGCCGCCGCCTTCGCGGCCCTCGGGGTGCAGCCGGGCGACGTGGTGGCGCTCTTCGCTGAGAACGGCCCTCGCTGGCTCCTGGCTGACCAGGGGCTGATGCGCTGCGGTGCAGCCGATGCGGTGCGGGGCAGCGGGGCACCTGGAGAGGAACTCACCTACATCCTCGAGGATTCCGGCGCCATCGCTCTGGTGGTGGAGTCCGCCGCCCTGCTGGAGAAGCTCGGGCTCGGAGCGGAGCAGCGGGCCCGGCTGCGTTTCGTGGCGGTGCTGGAGGGGGACCCGGGCCCGGATGACTCCGGACTCCCCTGCTTCAGCTGGCAGGCCCTGCTGGAACGGGGCAAGGCGGCCCTCGCGGCCGGTGACGCCGCACCGGCCCCGCCGGCGGATCCGGCCGCCCTGGCCACGATCCTCTACACCTCCGGCACGACCGGCCAGCCCAAGGGCGTTCCGCTCAGCCACGCCAATCTGCTGCACCAGCTGCGCCACCTGGGGGTGGCGGTCACCCCGCACCCCGGGGAACGGGTCGTGAGTGTGCTCCCCATCTGGCATTCCTACGAACGCAGTGCCGAATATTTCCTGCTGGCCTGCGGCTGCCAGCAGACCTACACCACCCTCAAGAAGCTCCGCTCCGATCTGCAGCGGGTCCGTCCCCACTACCTGATCAGCGTGCCGCGGCTGTGGGAAGCCCTGCAGTCGGGCTTCGAGGACGCCCTCGCCGGGATGTCCCCGTCCCGCCAGCGCCTGCTGCGGGTCGCCCTGGGCAACAGCCGGGCCCACGCCCTGGCCCGTCGCCGCGCCCGCGACCTGACCCTCGAGCATGCGTCACGGCCCACACGGATCGCGGCGGCGGCCGAGGCCCTGCTGCGCTGGCCGTTGCACGCCCTGGCCGGCCGGCTGCTGTGGCCCAAGCTGCGCGGCCAGCTCGTGGGCGGACGGCTCCGCACCGCCATCAGCGGTGGTGGTGCCCTGGCGCTCTCCGTCGATGGCTTCTTCGAGGCCATCGGCATCGAGCTGCTGGTGGGGTACGGCCTCACCGAGACCAGCCCGGTGCTCACCTGCCGGCGCCCCTGGGCCAACCGCCGCGGCAGCGCCGGCCAGCCCCTGCCGGGCACCGCCATCCGCATCGCCGATCCCGAGACCCATCAACCCCTGCCTGCCGGCGAGAAGGGCCTGGTGCTGGCCCGGGGCCCCCAGGTGATGGCGGGCTACTGGGGCAAGCCCGAGGCCACGGCGCGGGTGCTCGATGCCGAGGGTTGGTTCGACACCGGTGACCTGGGCCGCCTGCTGGATGACGGCTCCCTGGTGCTCACCGGCCGTGCCAAGGACACGATCGTGCTGAGCAGCGGAGAGAACATCGAGCCCGGTCCCCTGGAGGATGCTCTGGTGGCCAGTCCCCTGGTGGAGCAGGTGATGCTGGTGGGCCAGGATCGCAAGCAGCTCGGTGCCCTGGTGGTGCCGCGGCCGGAAGCCCTGGTGGCCTTCGCCGAACGTGCCGGCCTGGCCTGGTCGGAGCGCGAGCCCCCCCAGCCGGCCCTGCTGCGTGCCCTCACCCGCGCCTGCAACCGGCTGCTGGAGGAGCGCCCGGGTTCCCGGCCCGACGAGCGCCTCGGGGGGGTGGCGATCGTGGAGCCGTTCACCATCGAGAACGGCCTGCTCACCCAGACCCTGAAGCAGCGCCGCGACCGGATCGCGGACCGCGATGCCGCGGCGATCGAGAGCCTCTACGGGACCCCCTGATGGGCCCCGCAGCGGGCCGCTGTCTTCGGGGTGACGGGTGCGGCCAACCGTCGGTTGACCACGGCCGGCCCCCCTGACAGCCTGGGCGCTGCAGCGCATTCCGCATGGCCAACGGCAGCCTTTCGATCAAACGCTCGATCACGGTGCGGGCCGTGGTGACCCCGCGCTGGAAGGAGGATGCCGAACGGGAACTGGGCAATGCCCTGGCCGGCAGTGACGGCCAGCTGGCCCAGCTGGAGCAGGAGGGGCAGCAGCTGATCGACGAGATCCGCCGACAGAGCGCCAATCCACTCGATCCGCGGGTGCAGGACCAGGTGGCTTCGGTGCAGCAGCAGGTGGCCGCCAAGCGCGCCGAGCTGGAGGAGCAGAAGCGCCAGATCCTCGAGCAGCAGCGCCAGGTGCGTGAGCTGGAGATGGAGCAGATCGTCGAGCAGGGGCAGCTCGAGAGCTTCTGCGAGGTGCAGGTGGGTGACAACCTCGTGGAGAAGCTCCAGGCCGCGGTCCTGGTGCGGGATGGGGTGATCGAGGCGATCGAAGGCACGCTCTGAGGCTGCCGGCGAGAAGGGGCCTCGTAAAATCCGCCCACTTGCGCGGCGGACTCCGTTGGCCACCCACGAAATCTTCATGCCCGCCCTCTCCTCCACCATGACGGAGGGCAAGATCGTGGAGTGGCTCAAGCAGCCTGGCGACCGGGTCGAGCGCGGTGAATCGGTGCTCGTGGTGGAGAGCGACAAGGCCGACATGGACGTGGAGGCTTTCCAGGAAGGCTTTCTCGCCGCCGTGCTGATGCCGGCCGGCGGCACCGCTCCCGTCGGCGAGACCATCGGGCTGATCGTGGAGAGCGAGGCGGAGATCGCCGAGGCGGCCGCCAAGGCGCCCACACCGGCGGCCGCTGCCGCACCGGCTGCTTCGACCCCGGCCCCGGCAGCCCCGGCTCCAGCCGTTGCTGCACCTCCGGCTGCGGCGCCTGTCGCCCCCGCCACGCCGGCAGCCCCGGCTCCCGTTGCCGCCCCGGCTGCGGTGGTCGCCCCGGCTGCCGTGGTCGCCCCAGCCTCGACCGCCAGCGGCCGGGTGGTGGCCTCCCCCCGGGCGCGGAAACTCGCCGGCCAGCTGGGCGTGGATCTCGGTGCCCTGCGCGGCAGCGGCCCCCACGGCCGCATCCAGGCTGAGGACGTGCTCGCCGCCACCGGTCAGCCGATCAGCGTGCCGCGGGTGGCCGAGGGCAGTGGTCCGGCCGTCGCTGCGGCCGCGGCCCTCGCCGCTGGCACGGCGGCTCCGGCTCCTTCCCCCGCTGGCCAGGCCTTTGGCCGTCCTGGGGAGGCCGTGAGCTTCAACACCCTCCAGAACGCGGTCAACCGCACCATGCTGGCCAGCCTGGCGGTGCCCTGCTTCCGGGTGGGCTACACGATCACCACCACCAGGCTGGATGCCTTCTACAAGCAGGTGAAGGGCAAGGGCGTCACGATGACGGCCCTGCTGGCCAAGGCTGTGGCCGTCACCCTGGCCCGCCATCCCCAGGTGAATGCCGCCACCAGTGGCGACGGCAGCGCCATGGTCTACCCGGCTGCCGTGAACGTGGCGGTGGCCGTGGCCATGGAGGACGGCGGCCTGATCACGCCGGTGCTGGCCAACGCTGACCGCACCGACATCTATGCCCTGGCCCGCTCCTGGGCCGATCTGGTGGCCCGGGCCCGCAGCAAGCAGCTGCAGCCTGAGGAGTACAGCACCGGTACGTTCACCCTCTCGAATCTGGGCATGTTCGGCGTCGACCGTTTCGACGCGATCCTTCCCCCGGGGACCGGAGCCATCCTGGCCGTTGCGGCGTCGCGGCCCTGCGTGGTGGCCGGCAAGGACGGATCGCTGCGGGTGGCCAACCAGATGCAGGTGAACCTCACCTGCGACCATCGCACGATCTACGGGGCCCATGCCGCCGCCTTCCTCAAGGACCTGGCGCAGCTGATCGAGACCGACCCCGAAAGCCTGGCCCTCTGAGCCGGGCCGCTCCGGCAGCCGGTTCATCCGGCCGTCGGTGCGCTAGTACGGGCCAGCCTGATCCGCCTTTCCGGCCAGCTGCGGGTGCCGAGCGACTGCGACCACTTCCCTTCACCAGCCGATTCACCAGCGGATGCGGCCGATCCCGAGGACCTGAGGCTCTCGAGCTACGCCTTTCCCCTCCCGCCCGAGCGGATCGCCCAGCGGCCCGTGGAGCCACGGCATGCCGCCCGCCTCCTGGTGGTGGACGCCCAGGAGGGGTCGCACCACCGGCAGGTCTGGGACCTGCAGGAGGCGCTGCGGCCCGGGGATCTGCTGGTGGTCAACGACACCCGGGTGCTGCGGGCTCGGCTCCAGGCTCGCCGCCCCTCGGGGGGGGCGGTGGAGCTGCTGGTGATCGAACCGTGGGGGGGTGGGACGACCCCGGGCCAGTGGCTCTGTCTCGCCCGGCCGGGCAAGCGGCTCCACCCTGGCGATGGCCTGGAGGTGGTGGCGGAGGGGCAACCGCCCCTGCCCGTCACGGTGGTGGCGCGGGACCAGGAGACGGGGGGGCGGGTGATCCAGTTCCCGGCCGCGTGCGTGGATGCGGCGGCGCTCGAGCCGCTGCTGCTGCGCTACGGGGCCATCCCCCTGCCCCCCTACATCCACGCGCACGACGCCAGTGACAACGACCGCTACCAGACCCGCTATGCCTCCCGTCCCGGGGCCGTGGCCGCTCCCACGGCCGGGCTGCACCTGAGCGATGAGCTGCTCGCCGCGATCCGCCGCCGCGGCGTCGAGATCGCCACCACCACCCTGCACGTGGGGCTGGGCACCTTCCGGCCAGTGGAGACGGAAGACCTGCGCGACCTCGAACTCCACAGCGAGTGGGTGGAGGTGAGTGAGGCGCTGGTGGCGGCGGTGCAGGCCTGCCGGGCCCGGGGCGGGCGGGTGATCGCCATCGGCACCACCAGCGTGCGCAGCCTGGAGGGGGTGGCGGCGCTCCACGACGGGGAGTTGCGGCCCTTCACAGGGCCGGTGAACCTGGTGATCCAGCCGGGCTTCCGCTTTGCGGTGGTGCAGGGCCTGCTCACCAACTTCCACCTGCCCAGGAGCTCGCTGCTGCTGCTGGTGAGCGCGCTGATCGGGCGGCAGCGGCTGCTGGCGCTCTACGCCGAGGCGATCGAACGGGAGTACCGCTTCTTCTCCTATGGCGATGCGATGTGGATCGCCCCCGAGGCGGTGCTGCCGCAGGCGCGGGATGCCCGAACCTGAGGGCGAGAGCTCCCCGCCCAGGCCCATGAAAAAGCCCCCGCTGCAGCGGGGGCCGGCTGGTCCGAGGGACCAAGCCTTCCAGGAGGCCTTCAGGCGGATTTCAGGCAGCGGCCAGGTTGGCGGCCACGAAGTCCCAGTTCACCAGCTTCTCGAGGTAGGTGGTGATGTAGTCGGGGCGGCGGTTCTGGTAGTCGAGGTAGTAGGCGTGCTCCCACACATCCATGGTGAGCAGGGCCGTCTGGCCATGGGCCAGGGGCAGGTCGGCGTTGCCGGTCTTGGTCACCTTGAGGGTGCCGCCATCGAGCACCAGCCAGGCCCAGCCGCTGCCGAACTGGGTGGCGCCGGCCGTCTTGAACTGCTCCACGAAGGCTTCGAAGCTGCCGAAATCGGCATTGATCTTCTCGGCCAGGGCGCCGTCGGGTTGACCGCCACCGCCGGGCTTCATGCACTGCCAGTAGAAGCTGTGGTTCCACACCTGGGCGGCGTTGTTGAACACACCGGCCTTGGCTGCGTCACCGGCCACCGCGGTGATGGTCTCCTCCAGGCTCTTGCCTTCGAGGTCGGTGCCCTCCACCAGCTTGTTCAGGTTGGTGACGTAGGCGTTGTGGTGCTTGCCGTGATGGAACTCGAGGGTCTGGCGGGAGATATGGGGCTCGAGCGCATCGAGGCCGTAGGGCAGCGCGGGCAGCGTATGGGCCATGGATGTGATTGACGTGCTGAATGATGCCCGCCGGTGTGCCCGACGGATGGGGGGATCCTAACGATCGCTACAGATTCCCTGGTTCGGAGCTCGGTTCGGCGCCTGCCTCAGCGGCCGATCCCGAGCAGCTCCACTTCGAAGATCAGGGTGGCGTTCGGGGGAATCACCCCACCGGCGCCGCGCTCGCCGTAGGCCAGGTCGGGGGGGATCACGAGCTTGCGCTTGCCGCCCACCTGCATGCCGGCGACGCCCTCATCCCATCCCTTGATCACGCGGCCGGCACCCAGGGGGAAGGAGAAGGGGCCACGCCCGTAGCTGCTGTCGAATTCCTTGCCGTTTTCGAGGGTGCCCCGGTAGTTGACCGACACGCTCTGCCCGGCCGTGGCTTCCGGCCCGTCGCCGACCACCAGGTCGGTGATGCGCAGGCCGCTGGCGCTTACCCGCTCCTTGGGGGCGCTCATGTCCCCACCGAGGGCACTGGCCTGGGCGATTTCAGGAGAGGACTCGGGGGCCATGGCGAACAGGGTGGGGTTGGGGTCGTCGGGATCGAGCTCGAAGCTGAAGGCCGCGCTGGCCTCAGCGGCAGAGCGCTGGGCCGCGGCGGCGCTCATGGAGGCCGGCTGGGTGTCGCCGGGCCCGGCAGCCGCGACGATGGTGGGGCTCACCAGCTGGCTGATCAGGGCCAGCAGGAGACAGGCCACGCACACCGTGGATGAGATCAGGATGTCGCGCATGGCGGCCCGGAATGCCGCCTGATTCTGCCTACTCGCCGGGGGCGTCGACGGAACGCTGCCGCTGGGCCTGCTCCAGCCGGTCGATCCGGCCGCGCAGCTCGTCGAGTTCCCGCTGGAGCGGGATGCCCAGGTCCTGGAGCAGCTGGTCGCGGTTGCGCTCGAGCTGCCGTCCGGCCTGTTCCTCCAGCCCTGGGGTCTCGCCACGCAGGGCCTTGAGCACATCCTCCACCAAGGCGGAGGCGTGGCTCGGATCCAGCTTGCCGCTGCGTACCCACTCCTGGCTCACGTAGCGCAGGCGATCGGTCACCAGGGAGGTGGTGCCCAGTCCGCGCAGCAGGAGCTGTTGCAGGGGGTTCGAGGAGTCCATCGGGACGGCGATCCGGCTGTTTCAACCTTGGCGCTTCCTACCCTTTCTGGCCATGGCGGTCGAGGGTCGGTTGGGTCGCTCGTCGGATCGCTCCTCGGATCGCTCCTCGGATCCCACCGATCGGCTCGCGGGCGGCCTGGGGTGGGCCTGGCTCAGGCCAGGCGTCGCCGGACTGGCCGGCGGGTTGGCCCTGCCGCCGCTGGGATGCCCGCCGTTGCTCTGGCTCGCCCTCGCCCTGCTGTGGGCCGCGGCCGCCGGCCCCGCCCCGGCCCGGGCCGGGGCGCTCTGGGGCGGGCTGGCGGTGCTGGTGAGTCACCGCTGGCTGCTGGGTCTCCACCCGCTGGACTGGATCGGCGTGCCGCTGCCGCTCAGCCTGCCGCTCTGCTGGCTGCTCCTGCTCAGCTGCGCCGGGTTGGGGGCTGGGCTGGTGGCCCTGTGGTGCCGGCTGGCCGCCCGCCTGGATGGCCGCAGATTCAGCACCGCGGTGCTGCTGGCCTGCAGCTGGGGGTGCGTGGAGGTGCTGCTGGCCCAGGGCCCGCTGTTCTGGATGGGGCTCGGGGCGTCGGCCCTGCCGCAGGATCCTCCACTGGCGGCCCTGGCCGCCCTGGGGGGGGGCGGTCTGGTGGCTGCGGTGCAGCTGCTGCTGGGTTGGGGGCTCTGGCGGCTGGCCGTCGCCCCGCAGCGCCGCCGCGCTATCGCGGCCTGGGTGCTGGCGGTCGTGCTCCTGCATGCCGGTGGAGCCTGGTGGCTCGCCCGTGGGGTCCTGCCGCAGGGTGCCGGAGAGCGGGTCCTGGTGCTGCAGCCGGGCATCCCCACCCGGGAGAAATTCAGCGGGGCCTCACGGCAGCGCCTCGATCGGCTGCTGGCTCTGGCCCTGCAGCGCGCCCAGGACCTGGAGGCGGATGCGGTGCTGCTGCCGGAGGGAGCCCTCGGTCTCGAGCCCGTGCTGGAGGCCCCGGCGCCCGTGGAGCTGCTCAGCGGTGGCTTCCGCTGGCAGCAGGGTGAAGAGGGACAGGAGCAGCGCAGTGCCCTGCTGCGTTTCCCGGTCGGGGCGACCCAGCCGCAGTCCGCCGTGGACAAGCACCGTCTGGTGCCGCTGGGCGAATGGGTGCCGCTGGCGGGCCTGGTGCGCTGGAGTGGCCTCTCGGCGGTGGGCGGCCTCGAGCCGGGTGCCGCCTCCCGCTTGCTGGCGAGGCCGGCCGGGGCGGTGGGGGTGGCCATCTGTTACGAGCTGTCCGATGGTGCCGCCCTGGCGGCTGCCAGCCGCGACGGCGCGACCTGGCTGTTGGCCACGGCCAACCTCGACCCCTACCCGTTGCTGCTGCAGCGGCAGTTCGAGGCGCTGTCCAGGCTGCGGGCGCTCGAGACGGGCCGCTGGCTGGTCAGTTCGGCCAACACCGGCCCCAGCCTGCTGGTGAGTCCCCGCGGAGCGGTGATCGCCCGGCTGGCGCCCGGGGGTGCCTCCATGGGCCTGTTCCCGCTGGGTCAGAGCAGCGGAGACACCGGCTATGTCCGCTGGGGCGAGGCTCCGCTCTGGCTGGCCATCGTGCTGGCGGGCCTGCTGCGCTGGCGCGGCCGGGGGCCTGGTCGGCCCCCCGGCCTTGCGGGGTTCAACCGACGAACTGAAGAGCCACCTCCACGAGGGTGAAGCCGAGCAGTCCGGCGAGGGCGAGCAGTGAGCCGGATCCGGTCATCAGAAATGTCTCCCTTGGCGGGAGCCTGGGGTCGTTGGACGAGATTCTGACGAAATCCTTAAGGCCGGGGTCGTAGCGACGGTCACCGAGGGGTGAATCGTTACGCCGGCTCCGCCGGAGGCGGGCCTGGATCGTTCACCCCTCGAAGGCCTGGCGCGGTGCGGAGACGCCGGTGGGCTCGCTCCCCTTGAGGTAGGCCAGCATCGTGTCGGCGTCCGAAACCTCGAAGGGGTCGATCGGGCAGTTGTCGCCGAAGTCGGGCTCGAGGAAGATCTTCTCGATCCGGCCGTCGTTCACGAGCATCGAGTAGCGCCAGGAGCGCAGGCCGAAGCCCAGGTTCGACTTGTCCACGAGCATCCCCATCTTGCGGGTGAACTCCCCGTTCCCATCGGGCAGCAGGAAGACGCGGCTCGCTCCCACGTGCTTGCCCCACTGGAACATCACGAAAGCGTCATTGACCGAGAGGCAGATGATCTGGTCGACGCCGAGGGCGCGGAACTCGTCGTAGAGCTCCTCGTAGCGGGGCAGGTGGTTGGAGGAGCAGGTGGGGGTGAAGGCTCCGGGAAGGGAGAACAGCACCACCTTTCTGCCCTTGAAGATCTCGTCGCTGCTGAGGTCCTGCCAGCGGAACGGGTTCGGTCCGGGAACGGATTCATCGCGCACCCGGGTCTTGAAGGTGACGTCGGGGACGCGGTCGATGACGGCCATGGTTGCGGAGTGACGCGAGGGACTGCGATGGGGACACGGCGGTCGGGGCCAGCCGGAGCCGGGCGGGAGCGCGGCCGTGACACTTATCCATAATGACTCCGCTTTGCAATAGGCGCCAATGGGTGAAAGTGCTCATCGCCGTGCCCTGGTGGGGCTCCGGGGTGTCTGCCGGGCGGGTCGCGGAACTCCCCCTCCGGCACGCCCTCTGAACCTCAGCGCAGCTGGCGCCACCAGCGCCACCCCTCCACGTTGATCAGCACGCCGAACACCGTCAGCGCCACCATCAGCACGATCTGGTCGAGCCGGGCATCCGGGATGAGGATGTCGGCCAGGAGGTGGGGGATGTTGGTCACGGTGTACACGACACTGAACCAGAAGTGCACCCTCCGCCAGCGGCGCCAGGGTCGGCCCGGATCCGCCGAGCTGGTCGCGTAGGCGATCAGCACCAGGGCGATCAGGGGCAGCAGGAAGTAGGCGAGCATCGTGCCGAACAGCAGCGGCAACTGGCTCGCGGGAACGTGGCTGTGAATTTCCGCTGACTGGCCGTGAAACAGCGGCATCAGGCCGAGGTCCACGTGGAAGAGCATCGCCAGCAGCCAGGCGAGCCAGAGGACGATCAGGCGAAGGGCATGGTCGATGGGGGCCGACATCACCGCGGGGTGCAGCTCCCTCCAGGTTGGCTTCGGCGCAGGCCCCTGGCTGCGGGGGTTCCATCCCGCCCCCGTCCCAGGTCCCCGCTCCCCGGTCCCAGGCCCCGTACCAAGAGGGGGTGCTGGAGGGCTCAGGGCGCCAGCCGCTCGATGGTCCACCGATCAGCCTCGGGCTGGTCAGTGCCGCGCCGGTAGAGGAAGCGATCGTGCAGACGGTTCTCGCGACCCTGCCAGAACTCGAACGCCTCGGGCACGACCCGGAACCCTCCCCAGGCGGGGGGGAGCGGCACCTCGCCGTGGGCAAAGCGCCGCTGAATGTGATCCCACTGCATCTCGAGGATGCGGCGGGAGCTGATCACCGCACTCTGCTGGGAGACCCAGGCGCCCAGGCGGCTGCCGATCGGGCGGGAGATGAAATAGGCCAGCGACTCGGCCGCGGAGATCCGCTCGGCGAGGCCCTCGATCGCCACCTGTCGCTCCAGCGGATACCAGGGGAACAACAGGCTTACGCCCGGGTGCTCGGCGATCTGGCGGGCCTTGCGGCTGCCGTAGTTGGTGAAGAACACGAAGCCGCGGGCATCGAAAGCCTTCAGCAGCACCGTGCGGGAACTGGGACGCTGGCCGTCACTGGTGGAGAGCACCATCGCGTTGGGTTCGGGCAGTTCCGCCGTCCTGGCCTGCTCAAACCAGGTGCGGAACTGCTCCACCGGATCGCTGGCCAGATCAGCGCGGCGCAGACCCCCACGGCGGTACTCCCGCCGCAGGGCGGCGAGGGGGGAATCGGCGCTGGGGTCCGTCATCGGGAAGGGGGCGCTCGGCGCCAAGCCGTTGTGGTGCCGTTGCCGGCCCGCAGCGGACGCGGTCCGCCAACGTACCTAGCTTGAAACCAAGGCGGTGTCAGCCCCACGGCCTGCCCGACGCCATGATCGCTCTGATGCACCAGCTGCTGCACCACCTGCTGCGCCATGGGGTCCTGGTCGTCAGCCTCGCCCTGTTCCACCTGGTGGGCCCGGTGCCTGCGGAGCTCGGCGTGGACCAGGGCGCCCTGGCGGCATGTTCCTCGCCGGCCCATTGCGCCCGGGTGGACTGGCCGGTGGCCGATCCGGAGCATGCGCTTGCCGCCCTGCTGCCTGCGCTCACGGCGATGCCCCGGGTGGAGGTGGTGGAGCAGGGGCCGGGCTACGTCCATGCCACAGCCACCAGTGCCCTGTTCGGCTTCGTCGATGATCTGGAGTTGTACGCCGACGGGCGGCGCGGGCTGCTGCAGGCTCGCTCCGTGTCGCGTCTGGGGGATTCCGATCTGGGGGTGAATGCCCGGCGACTGGCCCAGCTCCAGCAGCTGCTGGAGGATCAGATGCCCATGCTGGCCACCTGATCCTGAAGGCGTCGTTTGAGATCCCGCAGCCGTGCGCCCAGCGACTGGAGCATCTCCAGGGCGAACATCGGCGTCTCCTGAACGGCGAACAGAAATTCCTGCTGGTTCATCACCACCAGCTGGCCATCGCTCAGCGCCGTGGCCGTGCCGAAGCGACGCTGCTGAGGATCGAGGAAGGCGCCGATGCCGAAGGTCTGGCCGGGGCCCATGGTTTCGCTCATGCCGCCGGCGTTCCATTCGAGCTGCACGGAACCCTCCAGCACCCCGTAGAGGCAGTCGCCGGGGTCTCCGCTGCGGAAGATCACCTGGCCCTTCTGGATCGCCATCACGGGACGGTTGTGGGCGATGGCCTGGATCGTTGCCAGGGCGTTGCTGGACGTGAGATGCATGGACTCCGGAGTGGAGGCTTGGGGCACATGGACCCCAGGGAGAGGGAAGCCCATGCTGATGCCTGGCACCAGCTTGCCAACGGCTGGTTAAGAGACGCCTCAGCACCGCGCTTGCCTGTCAGGGCGTCAGCTCCACTACAACAGGCCACAGCTGGATCGGCGCGTGGCGATGCCACCTGTGAGCCCCTATCAACCCTCCCTGCTGCGGCTGTTGCATGGCGCGATGGTCGTGCTTGTGCCTCTGTGCTGGCTGAGTGGCTTCGTGGTGTACTCCAACCAGGACGGCCGCTGGGGTCGCCTGGCCTGGGTGATCCCCGGTGAGTGGATCGACATCCACGGCACGTTCGGCGTGCTGCTCTGGCCCCTGGCCCTGCTGTTTGCCCTCTATGCCCTCAGCCTGGGACGTTCACGGCTGCGCCAGGCGGCCAATGCTGCCGCCCTGATCGCTCTGGTGCTGGCTGTGGGGAGCGGCAAGCTCATGAACGAAGCATGGTTGCGTTCGGGCCAGCTCGATCACCTCGTGTACGGCGCACACCTCACGGCCTGGCTGTTGATCGCGGCAGTCGTGATCTGGCACCTGACCGCAGTGCTGCGGCGCGGCGGACGGGCGCTGGCCAGCTCCATGCTCCAGCTGCAGGTGCGCGCCAATGACCAACCGCGCCATTGGCCCTCACAGGTGAAGACCTGGTTCCAACGTCGGGCCTGAGGCTGCCGCAGGGGCTCAGGCCGCCAACCTCGATGGGGGCGGCAACCTACGCCGAGCTCCGCACCGCGGCAAGGGCGATGGATGGGGTGGGCTCTGGGTAGATGAACACAACAAAGCCCGGAAGCGTTGGCCCCGGGCCGTTGTTGGCTCAGCCGCGGTACCCGCGAGGACATCGGGGCGCACCTGGGCGTTGGATTGGCGTGGATAAAGGCTGATCGTCAGATCAGATGGTTTTCAGTTGTGGTCGGAGCTGCCGGCGCTGGCACCTGGGGCCAGGTGTCGAGTGGGATGTTCCGTTGGGTCCGGGGCACCTGAGGCAGAGCCGTGAACGGTGCAATGGACGGCGACATGGCGACACGCCAGGAACATCAGAGATCCGTCGAGAGTGTTGGAGCAGGGGCCGGATCGTCAGCGCGCTCCTGTTGGCTGCTCAGGGGGGGTGTCTTCCATCAATGGAGCCTCCGAATCCCGTTGAAACCACCATGGATCCGACCGCCGCAGCCCACAAGGGCTGAGCTGGGATCGACACCGCTCTTCATGGGCGGCAATGGCTGTTCATGAAGGGGCCTTCACGGTGTGGCGTCCCCCGCAGCGTTCTCCCAATGGAAGGGGTGCGGTGTGATGGCGATGGCCTTGGAGTTCTCCATGAGACGGGGCAGTTGGCTTCTCGGGTTCCCGGTCGCTCGTGGGTTGAAGGGTTCTGCTTCAGAGCACCAGGGCCTGATCGGGGTTGAGGGGATTGCTGGCGAGGAGCTGGGGGTTGAGGGTGTCTGGGCTGTTGGAGCCGTTGGGCTGCTGAGACGCCAGCTCAGCCGGGTCCCTCGGTCTTTTGGGGAGAGGGGTGCTGATGGAGGGGGGGCGTGGACAGCCCCGGCGATGGCTGGCACAAGGTCCCCCGCCTGCAAACTGTCGTCACCAAGCGGGTGGTGGCTTTCCTGGAAGCAGCAGGCCCTTATTGCGGGAGTTCGCAGGCTCCTTGAGACAACAGCACAACCAAAAAGAAGCGTTGCGCAGGGAAAGGATTGGCCGCGTTGATTGAGATTCTGGATGGATCGGTATGAGCGCCCACTTCTGAGCCGATTTCCGAATATTTGTGGAGTAGATCAGCCATGTCACAGCTAGGAATGTGACATGGCTCTCAATATGGAGCCAAGGAGACTCGAACTCCTGACCCCCTGCATGCCATGCAGGTGCTCTACCAGCTGAGCTATGGCCCCAAGGTGACGCTGGGCGGGATGAACGCTGGTCGTTCAGCCGGTGGCCCGAAGGCCTTGCCTGGCGCTGGAAGAGCTTACAACGTGGGGGTCCCCCTGGCGGCCTGGCGCCATCACGCCGGCGAAGCGGCTCAGATCTGTCGCCACACCGCCACGAGCTTGCCCTGCACCGTGACCTGGTCCGCAGGGACCACGAGAGGCGGGTAGGCGGGATTGGCGGCTTCCAGCGTCACCATGGCGCCCTTGCGGTGAAAGTGTTTCAGGGTGGTCCCGCTGCCGGGGACCAGGGCGCTCACGATCGTGCCCGGCTTCAGCCGGGAGGGGTCGCTGACCGGCTCCAGCAGCACCACATCGCCATCGGCGATGTGGGCATCGACCATCGAATCCCCATTCACGGTGAGCGCGAACAGCCCACGGGTCTCGAGCACTGGGGCGATGTCCAGACGCTCCTCAAGGTCGTCGAAGGTCTCCACCAGGCCGCCGGCGGCGACGGCTCCCAGCAGCGGAATGGAGGGTGCCACGGCCTCGGCGGCGGCACCGAGGAGCTGCAGGGTGCGGGCCTGCCCCTCCTGCCAGGTGAGCCAGCCCTTCTGCTGCAGGTGGCGCAAGCGGCTCTGGATGGGTGCGGGTGAACGCAGACCCATCGCTTCCATCATCTGGCGGATCGAGGGGCTGTGGCGGTGGGTGCCGATGTAGTCGGCCAGCCAGTCGAAGAGCTCCTGCTGGGCGGAGGTCAGGGGCAACGGCTGGGACTGAGGCTTTGGCACCGGCAGCGGGAGGCAGTGATACAGATGTACCGCCGCCACGGCGCTTTGTCCAGCCCCGGCTCGGTCGCTGGCCGGCGGGATGGGGCGGGGCCTGGTTCCGATGGATCACTGCACGCTTTGGCGCGAACGTGGAGGCGTGGCTTCAACCATGAAGACGTGATTGAGCTGCGATGAAGAGGGGATCAACGGTCCTTCGGTGGATCCTCCCTTAGCTGAATCTTGCGCAACTTTGGGGCGCGGCCTGCATCTCTTGATGCAGGCCCACCAGGCGCGATGCATCAGACCATGCTTCGGGAGCTGCGACTGGCCCATACACTTGAATCACGGATCGGCGGGGCAGGATCAGACCCGCATCAGACGGGCTTTAGATCGGTATCAGACCGGCAGTTTCGCGCTCGAGGTGTGCACCATCCCCTGATCACCCCCCGCTACGGCGAAGCCCTGCAGTGGGCCGTGGAACTGCATGGCGACCAGCTCCGTCCCGGGAAGCGGGTGCCCTATCTGTCGCACGTCATCGCCGTGAGCTCCCTGGTCTGGGAGGACGGTGGCAACGAGGACCAGGCCATCGCCGGTCTGCTGCACGATGCGATCGAGGATGCGGGCCAGAGTCGCGCGTCGATTGCCCATCGCTACGGCGATGCCGTGGCGGACATCGTGCAGCACTGCACCGACCCGGGCAAACACGACACCGATGGCCAGCTCGCCACCTGGTTCCGCTGGAAGACCCGTTACCTCGCCGGCCTCGCTCACAAGCCCGAAGCTTCGCTGCTGGTGACGGCGGCGGACAAGGCCCACAACGCCCAGGATCACCTGCTCGATGCCCGCCGCGATCCAGCCCACTGGCAGCACTGCCGCGCGGGTCTGGAGGCTTCGGCCTGGTACTTCCAGCGCTTGGAGCAGGTGCTGGGGCAGCGTCTGCCGGGCAGCCGTTCGGTGGAACGGCTGGGTCAGGCCGTGGAAGGCCTGATCAAGCTGCCCGACTTGCACGAGGTGCTTCCTTCAGGGACAGATCCCATGGACTGGGCTCTGGCGTATGAACGGCGGCTGAACCAGGCCATCGCCGATCAGGCCCAGTTGCAGCAGGGGGCGGCAGCATCAGGGACCTGAGCGACGCCCGGCTCTGCGGAAGCTGTCTCCTGCCGACTGGCTTGACTCCTGGCAGGCAGGCTGTTGTGGGCCATCGAAACTTGCGACGCCGGGTTTCATCAACACGTTTGCTCAGTGCTTCATCGCAATCCAGGCCGGCAGACAGGTCGCCTCCGAAGGATGGGCCAAGAATGTGCTTGTCATTCACATGGATCAAGAGGGGGCTCGAGAGCGGTTTGTCAGCTCCTGCCAGCTCCTGACTGAGCCGACTTGATCGAAGGGCGCACTGGAATGCCGTCCTTGCTGGCGAGCACCAGGGCCTTGAGCCTTCTGGTGTTGGCCTTGACATAGGCAAAGCCGCCATATTCCGTGGAGCCGGGCTGGCTGGCGACACATCGGAGGATCACGGTGTCGTCTTCCCTGGCCTCCTTGAAACAGTCAGAGGGGCCGGAGTCCGCTCCAGGTCCGCACAGTTGCAGAGGCTTCTCCGGCCAGTCGATGTTGACCATGGTTCCATGGCTGCACCCTGGCGGTGATGCTGCTGGTCCTGTCGCTGGCGGGGTTCGCCACCACCGTGTGGGCCTCGAAGGCGAGCGCAAGCGCCATGAACGTCATACCGTTCTTGGCACAGTTCTGCAGTTCTGCAGTTCTGCAGTTCTGCAGTTCGGCTGTGCGGATCGGGCGGGAGGCTTTGGCGATCGGAATCGTTCCCTGGCAGAAGTCCCGAAGGCCGCCAGTAGTGCCCACCGCGCTGAGGTCAATCTTCAGGTTGCGTCACCCTTGCGTGCCGGCGTAGCGCGCGATGGCTTTCTCGATCACCGGGAAGACCGTGCCCGAGCGGCTGATCCGGATGCTTGCCTTCGGGGGGCTGTGACGAACACCCGGTGGGCCCGCCATCATGACGTTCCATTGCTCGAGCTGCGTCTTGACCCGATCGCTTTGAGAATAAAGATCAGGGAGAGTTCTGGCGGCTCAGCGGCGGCTGTCTCAAGGGTTTGCGGTAGGCCCGCGCATCCGAAAGGGAGAGACATCATGGCAACGGTGTTCACGTTGGATGGCATCAATCAGGAGCTGCTGCTCGGCACCCCTGGGGATGATCTGGTTCAGGACAGCGCGACAAGGCGTGGAGTCTGGAACGGGAGCCGAGGGATCATTCGTCTGCTCAAGGGAAACGACCGCATCCGCAGCCGCTCGTTCATCCAGATTCGCGGGGAGACCGCCCTGGGCCCGGGCCGTGATCTGATCACCGGCCAGACCGTCATGTCCCTGCTGGCCGTGGGCGATCTGAACGGCAAGGTGGACATGGGGCCCGGAGCCGACACGATCGGTCTGAAGGGAGGAAGGCTGATCGTGGGTGAAGACAGCACGTTGGCCCTCGGCGATGGCGATGACCGGATCCTCGCCAGAGACATCAGCCTGATCGGGGGTGTGCTGGATGCCGGCATGGGCAAGGATCGCATCATCTGCGGCGGGATGCTCAGCGCCCAGCTGAGTGCCTTGGACATGGGAGATGGGGATGACGCATTGCGGGTGCGGGGCGGCATGGTGCTGGGTGATGGCAGTGTCACGATGGGCAGAAACAATGACACCGTGAATGTGCTTCAGGGCGGCCTTGATCTGTTCAATTCCTCTGCCAACACGTTGAATCTCGGCCCTGGGGATGATCGTTTCATCGGTTTTGCCGTCATTCCCGATCCCGAGCAGGAAACTGCCCCAGGAGGATTGCTCCGAGGCGGGCGTGGCAACGACACGGTCGTGTTGCCTGAGGGGGTCTACCGGGTGAGCCGCTTCCGCATCAGCACTCCGGAAACCTTTCTCCCCTTGAGGAGTATCGAGGCTCTGGAAGGCATCAACGGCGGCCGTTTCTCCTATGCCCCCGGCATCCTCACCGTCGACAGCAGCGGCATCGCCTCCTTCGCCGCCGCGCTGGTCTGACGCCTGCTGATTCTGCCTTCGCAACCTGCGATCGGGCGCGGGGGGCGCTCCCCGCCTCAGCCGGTGCCCAGCAGCGCCACCAGCAGGGCCTGCTGGGCGTGGAGGCGGTTCTCCGCCTGATCGAAGATGCGGCTGGCGCTGCCCTCCATGGCTCCAGCGCTGATCTCCTTGCCGCGGTAGGCGGGGAGGCAGTGGAGCACGATCGCGCGGCTGTCGGCCTCGGCGATCAGCTCTTCATTGAGGCACCAGCCGGCGAAGGCGGCATCGCGGGAGTCCTTCTCGTCTTCCTGGCCCATCGAGGCCCACACATCCGTGTAGAGGGCATGGGCGCCGCGCACGGCCGCCACCGGTTCGTGGTGCACCTCCACCCCACAGCCCCGTTCTGCCGCGATCGCCTGGGACCGTTCCAGCACACCGGCATCGGGCTCGAAACCCACCGGGCAGCCGATCCGCACGTTCACCCCCAGCAGGGCGCCGCAGAGCATCAGCGAGTGGGCCACGTTGTTGCCATCACCCACGTAGCTGAGGGTGAGGCCGGCCAGGTCGTCCGGTCCCCCACCGAAGGCCTCCTGCAGGGTGAGGTAGTCGGCCAGGGCCTGGCAGGGATGCTCCAGGTCGGTGAGGGCGTTGATCACCGGCACCGTCGCCCAGTGGGCGTAGTCGTCCAGTTCGTCCTGGCCGAACGTGCGGATGGCCAGGGCGTCCACGTAGCGGCTCAGCACCCGGGCGGTGTCGGCCACGGGCTCGCCCCGGCCCACCTGGGTCACCTGGGGGTTCAGGTCGATGGTCTGGCCCCCCAGGCGCGCCATCGCCACCGTGAAGCTCGTGCGGGTACGGGTGGAGGCCTTGCTGAAGATCAGCCCCAGCACCTTGCCGCCCAGATCGAAGCGTTGGTCGCCCTGCTTGAGGCGGGACGCCAGCTCAAGCAGGGCTGCGGTCTGGGCGGAGGTGAGATCCGCGGAAGAGAGAAGGTCGCGGCCGCAGAGGGGGGCCAGCGTGGCGTCGAGAGGGATGGGCTGGCTGGCCATGGGGCCCGTCTCAAAGAACCCTTATCGGAGATCGCCTGCCCCCCAGTCAAGGGGTCATGCCAGGGCCCGGGCTTCCTCCGGCATGACGCTCTCGCCCAGCAGGTCGCGCAGGTTGTCGCCCTCGATCACCTCCTTCTCGAGGATCTGCTGGGCGATGCTCTCGAGCAGGGAGCGGTTGTGGCGGAGGATGGCCAGGGCCCGGTCGTGGGCCCGGTCCACCAGGGAGCGCACTTCCTTGTCGATCGCCTGGGCCGTGGCATCGCTGACGACGCGGCGGGGGTTGCTGGGACCGCCGAGGAAGCGGCTGCCGCCCTGCTTGTCGTAGGCGAGGGGGCCGAGTGTGTCGCTCATCCCGTAGGTGCCCACCATCTGTTCGGCGATGTCGGTGGCCCGCTGCAGGTCGTTGGCGGCGCCGGTGGTGACCTCACCGAAGACGATCTCCTCGGCACTGCGGCCGCCGAGCAGGGTCGCGATCTGGCCCTCGAGGTCCTCCTTGGAGTTCAGGAAGCGCTCCTCGGTGGGGAGCTGGAGGGTGTAACCGAGGGCGCTCATGCCGCGGGGCACGATCGAGATCTTCGCCACCTTGGCGCCCCCGGGCATGAGGTGGCCCACGATGGCGTGGCCCACCTCGTGGTAAGCCACCACCTTTTTCTCATCCGGCTGGAGCACGCGGCTCTTCTTCTCCAGACCGGCCACCACCCGCTCGATCGCTTCATTCAGGTCGCCCTGCTCCACGGTGGTGCGGTAGGCCCGGGCAGCCAGCAGGGCCGCCTCGTTGACCAGATTGGCCAGGTCGGCGCCGGCGAAGCCCGCCGTGGCCTGGGCAATGCGGTCGAGGTCGACCCCATCGGCCAGCTTCACTTTCTTGGCGTAGATGTCGAGAATGGTGCGGCGGCCGGAGAGATCGGGACGGTCGACCAGTACCTGCCGGTCGAAGCGGCCGGGCCGCAGCAGGGCGGCATCGAGGGTTTCGGGCTGGTTGGTGGCCGCCAGGACGATCACCGGCTTGTCCTGGGCGCTGAAGCCATCCATTTCGGTGAGCAGCTGGTTGAGGGTCTGCTCCCGCTCGTCGTTGCCGCCCACCACGCCCATCGAACCGGAACGGCTCTTGCCGATGGCATCGAGTTCGTCAATGAAGATGATGCAAGGGGCCTTCTTCTTGGCCTCTTCGAACAGATCACGCACGCGGGCCGCACCGGCGCCCACGAACAGCTCCACGAATTCCGAGCCTGAAATGATGAAGAAGGGCACGCTGGCCTCACCGGCCACAGCCTTGGAGAGCAGGGTCTTGCCGGTGCCGGGAGGCCCGACCAGCAGCACACCCTTGGGGATGCGGGCGCCGATGGCGGCGTAGCGCTCGGGGGTCTTGAGGAAGTCGACGATCTCGGTGAGTTCGGTCTTGGCCTCATCCACACCGGCCACATCGGCGAAGGTGACCCGGGATTCCTCATCCGGCACGTACACCTTGGCCTTGCTCTTGGTGAAGCTCAGGGCTCCCTGGGCGCCGCCCATGCCGCTGCGGCGGGCGAAGAACTGGAGCACCAGGATGAAGATCAGGGGCGGCACCACCCAGCTCAGCAGCGTGGTGAAGAAGTTCGGTTTCTGGGGCGGCGCTGCGGCGAACTCCACGCCGTGCTGTTCGAGCCGCTGGGGCAGCTCCATGTCGAAGATCGGTGTGGTGGCCAGCACCGTGGGAGCCCCTTCCGCCGGGGGCTCCTTGAGTTCGTAGCGGATCTGCTCCTGGGTGATGTAGGCGCGCTTGACGCCGTCATCGTTCACCTGATCAATGAACAGGGAGTAGGGCACCCGGGGCACCTGGGCATTGCCGTTGGGCAGGAAGTTGCTGAACAGGAGCAGCACGCCGACGCCGATCAGGATCAGGTTGATCAGGCCGAAGCGCCGCGTGGGCCGGTTGTCGTCCTGGCGGATCGGCATGGGGCGGCAGCCAAAGGTGGTCCCAAACTAGGTCTGGCCAGATCGGCGCCGTTTCCGCCCGGGGGTGGGAGAACCGATCCTCACCGGCAGACTGGGCCCATGTGCGGCCGCTATTCCCTCACCAGTCCGCTCGATCGCCTGCTGCCCCGCCTGGACGGGCCCCTGCCCGCAGGACTGCTCCAGCATTACGCCCCCCGGCCCCTGATCCGCCCGGGCGAGCCGGTGCTTCTGCTGCGCCGGGAGCACGGCCGCAGCCACGCCGATCTGGCCCTCTGGGGGCTGCTGCCCGCCTGGGTCAAGGACCCTGCCGGCCACGCCCGACCGATCAACGCCCGCGCCGAGACCGTGGCGCAGAAGGCCAGTTTCCGGGGACCGTGGCGCCATCACCGCTGCCTGATCCCCGCCGATGCCTTCTATGAGAAGGGGCACCACATCCGCCGCTGTGATGGGGCTCCGTTCTGGCTGGCGGGGCTGTGGGAGCGGTGGATCGGCGCCGACGGCACGGAGCTCGACACCTGCTGCGTGCTCACCACCGCCGCCAACCGGTTGATCGCCCCGCTCCATGACCGCATGCCCGTGCTGATCCCGGATGGGTTGGAGGATCCCTGGCTCTCGCCCTGCGATGGCCCGGCACTGCGGGCCCTGGAGCCACTCCTGCAGCCGTGGGATGACCAGGGCTGGCTGGTCGAGCCCGTGTCGAAGCCGCCGGCCGCGCCCCCGCCACCGTCAGACCAACCGTTAGACCAGAAGCAGATGGAGCTGCGCTGGTGAGCCTCGAGCAACTGGATGCCTTTCTGGCTGAGGCCCGCCAGCGTCAACCCCTGGCCGCCAGGCTGGCTGAACCGCTGGAACTGGTGGACTTCCTCGACCTCGCCCGGGGCGCCGGCTATGCCGTCGAGGAGGCCGATGTGATCGCCGCCCAGCAGCGCCAGGAATCCCGGCTCAGCGACGCGGAGCTGCAGCGTCGGGCCGGACAGGAGGCCAGGCGGCTGCGCCACTTCATCAACGCCTGAGGGGCCGCGGGCATCCCATGGTCGATCCAGTGCCAGGCCGCCAGGACGCCCCCGGGCCAGCCCGGCACCCCCTGGAGCGCGTGGCCGACTACCCCCGTCCTCCCGCCCTGGTGGCTTTCGATCGGCCCGTGCGCGTCGAAGCACTCGGGCAGCTGCTGGCCCTCTCCGACCGCTCCCTCTGGGTGAAGGAAACCTTCCATCCCCCCACGGTCTACCTGCCTCCGGACGCCCTGCGCCAGGAGCTGCTCAGCCCCGCCGCCGGCCATTCCTACTGCGAGTGGAAGGGTGTCGCCAGCTACTGGGATGTGGTGGTGGCGCCCGGTGGTGGCGAGGAGCGCCGGCTGCGCCGGGCACTCTGGAGCTATCCCCACCCCAGCCCCGCCTATGCCCCCCTGGCCGGCTGGTTCTCGCTCTATCCGGGCCTGATGGACGGCTGCTGGGTGGATGGCGTGGCGGTGGTGCCCCAGCCCGGGGGCTTCTATGGCGGCTGGATCCTGCCCTGGCACCAGGGTCCGTTCAAGGGCGATCCGGCGCACCCGGAGCTGGTCTGAGCGTGGGGCTGGCAAGCGGTCGGGCTCCCGCTCAGTTCTGGGGTGCCTTCAGCTGCCAGAGCAGGTCTGGCCCGAGGCCGCGGGGCGGGGTTGCCTGCCAGGCGGGCACCTGCTCCATGCTGGTGAAGCCGAGATCCCCCAGGGGGGTGCGGGCCGGGGTGCCGCCCATCAGTTTCGGCGCGATCACGGCGGCCACCTGCTGCACGCATCCCTGGGCGAGGGCCGCGGCGGCCAGGTCGGGGCCGCATTCCCACAGCACCTGGTTGCAGCCCCGCGCCGCGAGCCGCTCCAGCAGCGCCAGGGGTTCGCAGGTCTCGAGCACCAGCCGCTCCACGCCGCGCTGATCCAGCTGGAAGCGGCGCCGGGCCGGCGCGCCGAAGCCATGGGCCACCAGCGTGGGGGCGGTGGCGCTCTGCCAGAGCCTGGCATCGGCGGGAAGGTCGAGGCTGCGGCTGAGCACCACCCGCAGCGGTTCGGGATCCCGCCGGCCGCGGGAGGTGAGCAGGGGATCGTCCGCACGGAGGGTCCCACCGCCGACGATCACCGCATCGCAGCTGGCCCGCAGGCCATGCACCCAGTCCCGGGCCTGCTGGCCGCTGATCCACTGGCTGGCGCCGTTCCCGAGGGCGGTGCGTCCATCGGCCCCCATCGCCCATTTGAGGATCCCCAGCGGTCGGCCGTGGCGAATCCGGTGCACAAAGGCCCGGTTGAGCTCCTGGGCCTCAGCCGTGGCGACGCCCTCGATCACCTCCAGACCGGCCTGCCGCAGCCGCGCGAGGCCCCCCCCGCCCACCAGGGGGTTCGGGTCGCCCATCGCCACCACCACCCGGCTGATGCCCGCGTCGATGAGGGCCTCGGTGCAGGGTGGGGTCCGGCCGTGGTGGCAGCAGGGCTCCAGGGTCACCACCGCGGTCCCCCCCCGGGCCCGCTGGCCGGCCTGGGCCAGGGCCCCCACCTCCGCATGGGCGGTACCGGCCCTGGCGTGGAAGCCTTCGCCCACGAGCCGGCCCTCCGCATCCAGCACCACACAGCCCACCAGCGGGTTGGGGCTGGTGCGGCCGCAGCCCAGCGCCGCCAGCTGCAGGGCCCGTTCCATCCAGGGGCGCCAGAGGGCCGTGGCCCCGCCGCTGACCCCGCCGGTGAGCCTGCCGGGAGGCGCGCTCATGCCGGAGCGCTCGGCAGGCTGCGCCACTCGGCGACCACGAAGGGCGGCACGGGCAGCTCCACGAAGACCCCCGGCAGCTGCAGCCGCAGCGGACGGTCCTGCCGTAGCTCGGCCAGCAGGGGGGAGAGGTCGAACTCGGCGGCCGCGGCTCGGCCATCGGCCGCCAGACGGGGATTGGCCAGGGTGAGGTCGGGGAGCTCCCAGCGGCTGCGGCCGCTGCGCACGATCAGCGCCGTGGGGTGGTCCAGCCGCACCTTGCCGGGGTAGCCCACCACCCGCAGCCGCAGGGGGCCTCCGGCACGCCCCTCGCGGTAGGCGACCAGCTGCCAGCTCTGATAGTCGAGGTCGCGGAGGCTCTCCAGGCTGCGCACCACCGGCGTGCCGTTCTCATCCGGATGGCTGTGCAGCTGGGCCAGGGCCGGCGGGGCCGTGATCAGGCCGATCAGCAGGGCCACCACCACGCCCAGGGCCAGCCGCTCCAGCCAGGGGGTGGTGGTGGGAGGGCCCATCACGCCAGGGCCTCCCGGTCGGCCCCCGGGATCGGCTGCCAGCCGGTGTGGGTGGCCCAGAGGGCCCAGATCGCCATGGCCCGCAGGTAGTGACAGGCCCGGAAGGTGTTCACCGCCGTGATCGCTTCCGGGGTGCGGAACTGCAGGCCACCGTCGTACACCTGCCGCACCACGGCTCCGGTGATCGCCAGGGCGGTGTCGCGCTCGCCCATCAGGCGGTAGTAGGCCGCCAGGCCGAAGTTGATCCCGGTCCAGACCTCCAGGGGATGGGTGCCGTCGGGATCGAGGGGGGTGCCGTCGCGGCGCAGGCCGTTCGCCACGCCCAGGCGTCCCCCCTGGAAGCCCTCGAAGCAGGCCTCCTTCACCGCCTGCAGGGCACTGCGGGCGCGCTCCTCGGCGACCACGGCGGGCAGGCCGAGCAGCCGGGCATAGAAATCGCCGCAGAGCTGGTCGGCCATCACCACCGGTGTGCCGCTCTCGGCATCGATCCTGTAGAACTCGCCATTCCAGAGCAGCCGGTCGAAGTTGCCGCGCGACTGCTCCAGCCAGGTGCCGAATTCCCGCTGCTCGGCCGAGGTGTCCAGCCCCATGGCGAGCTGGAGCTGCTGGGCCATGGCCAGGGCCGCCTCCAGGGCGGCGATCCAGAGGGCGCCGCAGTAGGCGCTCACCCCCTGCAGCGGCCAGTCGTCGAAGGTCTGGTCGGGGGCGCCGCCGTTGTCGGGCAGGCCGTCAGCGTTGGCATCGAAGGTCTTGAGGTACCGGAGGGCCGTGACTGCGGCCGGCCAGCAGTCGGCCAGGAAGCGCAGGTCCTCGCCGGTGGGGGCGAGCCGGAAGGTGCGCCACACCTGCAGCACGAAGTCGCTGGCCAGGTCCTTCCAGAGGTTGCAGTCCTGGTAGGCGGTGTAGTTGGTGGCATCCCAGGGGCGCTCGTTGGGGGCGCCCAGGTCGTGGGGGGTGGCCCCGGCCACCTTGCGGGGCGCCTCCACCCGGCCCCGGCCCTGGGTGAAGTACCAGCCGATCGGCCGCGGGGTGGGGTCGGCGGCGGGAATGGCCCGGGCGAAGCTGCGCAGCACCGCCTTGTCGAGCTCGGGCCAGAGCTGCAGCAGGGCGAAGGAGCCGTAGAGCCGCACATCGAGGCTCTCGTACCAGGCGTAATCGAGGCACTCCAGCACTCCGAAGCGCCCCAACGGATCCTCCGGCGAGGCCGCGGTCCAGAGGGTGCCGCCGGAGGCCAGGTCGTAGAGCTCGTTGAACAGGGCCATCCGCAGCGGTTCGGGGAGGTCCGTGCGCTCCAGCACGGGCTGCTGCCAGGCCTCGACCTGCTCGAGCCAGTCCGGCCAGTCGCTGAGGGCCTCCGCCGCGATGGCGGCGGCCTGGCCGCCATCGCTCCCGAACCGGTCGGTGTAGCGGCGCAGGGTCCGGCTGCCGGTCGCGAAGGCCGTCACCGGCAGGTCCCAGCTGATCACCACTGGGATCTCGATCGACTCGCCGGGCTGCAGCTGCAGCTGCACGGCCAGGGCGGCGCTGGCGGGGTCGTCGTTGCCGCTGTGGCGGTCGTTGTTGCTGTCGGGGATCGAGCCGTCGCGGGCGAACGGCTCCCACAGTTCGGCCCCGTCACCGGCGGGGTTCCAGCGGCTGCAGCGATGGATGCGCAGGCCGGGGTGGCGCTCCTCCAGCCCTGCATCGGTGGCGATGCACCACTGCCCCTGGCCCTCGGCCAGGGGCTCGGAGCGCTGGCCGTCGAGCAGGACCCCTTTGAGCCGGCCCGCATCCACCCAGCGGTTGCGCTGGCCTTCGGTGCGGCCGATCGCCGGCAGGTAGTTGTGCTCGGGGCTGCCGTCGTCGCGGAAGTGCACCGCCGCGGCCGGATCGGTGTTGGTGAACCAGCCCGTCGTGTTGCGCCAGCTCAGCAGCAGGGAGAGGTCGAGCGGCTCGCGCCCGGGGTTGGTGAGCCTCCAGCGGAACACCGCCACCGGGTAGCTGCTGCGCAGATAGTCGCCCGGCAGGATCGGACTGAAGGCCTCGCAGCCGACCTGGGCTTCGAAGACCCCCGTGTAGGTCGTCCAGCTCAGCGGGTAGCGCGCGGCATAGGTGCCGCTGCTCCGCTCGGGTGTGCTGGCCGGGTACCAGCTCCAGGCGCCCAGGGGCTGGCCGGCTTCCGGTCGGGAGGCGTCGCGCTCAGGCTGAACGGCCAGGGCATGGGCGCGGCTGCCGCTGGCACCGCGTTCGAACAGGGCGAACTGGCAGTCGGGCAGGGTGCCGAACCAGTGTTCCCCGCCATCGAGATGCCACAGGTTGAAGCTGCCGTCCGGCGCACGGCCGACGCAGCCGGCCCCGAATCCGCCCAGGGGCATGCCGTGGTTCGGCCCGTCATCGAGGTTGCTGGCGTAGCGCACCGTGTAGGGCTCCTCCCAGCCCAGGCCGAAGGGGCGGGACCAGCTGGCCGGGGGGGGAGGGCCCTGGCGATCGGAGCCTCGCCCCTGCAGCAGGGTCTTGAGGGCGGAAAGGCCGAGGCGCGCCATGGAGCGGTGGGAAGTGGGGGCCAGCTTGTCAGAGATGGTCGGCGCTTTCCTGATCGATTAGGGCGTCCAGGGTGACGGCGGTGCGCACCAGGGCCTGGTAGTGCTCCACGAGCCGGCGGTTGCGATCCAGCCAGCTGGCCGGGTCGCGCCCGCCGGCGGCGCCACCCACGACCCCGTCGGCGTCGAGCAGTTCCAGGCCGTCCTGCTGCCGGATCAGGGCGAGCACGAGTTCATGGAGGCGCTGGCGGCGATCGCTCACGGCGGCGGCGGGGGGCGCAGCTCAGCATCATGGCTCCAGTGACAGGCACGGCGCTGGCCAGAACCACCGGCTGGATCGATGTGGTGGGCTGCGATGCCGCCGGACCGGCCGGCCTGGGCCCGCTCCAGCGGGCCCTGCTCGAGCAGGCCCGGCTGCTGGCCGCCCCCCGGCGCCTGCTCGATGCCGTGCGCGCTGCCTTCCCCCAGGCGGAGTGCCTGGCCAGCGACAGCCCCGCCGCGCTGATGCCGCGGCTGCAGCAGGCGCTGGCCGCGGCTGAGCCGGCGGTGGTGCTGGCGAGCGGCGATCCCCTCTGGTTCGGTATCGGGCGCCTGCTGGTGCAGGCGCTGGGGGCCGAGGCGCTGCGCTTCCACCCCGCCCCCAGCTCCCTGCAACTGGCCTTCGCGCGGCTCGCCCAGCCCTGGCAGGACGCCAGCTGGATCAGCCTGCACGGTCGGGATCCGGCCCCCCTGGCGGCGGCGCTGCAGCGGCGGCCCACCGCCCTGGCCGTGCTCACCGACCCCGGCCGCGGCGGGGTCGAGGAGGTGCGGCGGGTGCTGGGCGCCTCCGGACTTGCCGGCTGCTATGCCCTCTGGCTCTGTGAGCGCCTCGGCCATCCCCAGGAGCGGGTGGTGCGGCTGGACGCGGCCGAACCCCTGCCGGCCGACCTCGATCCCCTCCACCTGGTGGTGCTGCTGGCCGAGCCCCCCCCGTCCCCACCGCCGGACTCCCTGCCGCTGTTCGGGCTGCCGGATGGGCTCTTCCTGCAGCATCCCGATCGTCCCGGCCTGATGACCAAGCGGGAGGTGCGGATCCAGGTGCTGGCGGATCTCGACCTCCCCGCCAGCGGGGTGCTCTGGGACGTCGGGGCCGGCGTGGGCTCGATCGGCCTGGAGGCCCTGCGGCTGCGGCCCGCTCTGCAGCTGTGGGCCGTGGAGGCACGGGGCGGTTCCGCCGGCCTGATCCGGGCCAACGCCGGGCGGTTGGGGGTGGAGCCCCAGGGCGTGCTGGAGGGGCGGGTGCCGGCCGTGCTGGCGGAGCTGCCGGATCCGGATCGGGTGCTGCTCGGCGGCGGCGGGCGGGAGCGGGCGGCCATCCTGCAGGCCCTCCTGCCCCGGTTGCGCCCCGGGGGGATGGTGGTGATTCCCCTGGCCACCCTGGAAGCCCTGGCGGAGCTGAGGCCCGTGCTGGAGCAGGCCGGTCTGGCGGTGACGGTGGCGCAGCTTCAGAGCTGGCGGGGCGCGCCGCTGGCCGATGGCACGCGACTGGCTCCGATGAACCCGGTGCTGGTGCTCACGGGACGGCTCCCGGCAACCGTTCGATCCGCACCGGAGTGCCCAGGGTGATGCCCTGGGCCGTCGCCTGGCCGGCGGCCAGCTCGATCACCCCATCCACCGGCTCGTCGGGGCCATAGCTGCGGCAGGGAAGATGGGGGCAGGGCTGGGCTGCCGCCTCGATCGCGATCACCCGGCCCCCGGCCACGAACAGCATGTCCAGCGGTTCGGGGGTGCGGTGCATCCAGAAGCGGGTCGGTGTCGGCTGGGCATAGGGAAACCACATGCCCCGCAGCGGCGGCAGCGGTGGACGCAGCTGCAGGCCCAGGGCCTGTTGGCGGGGAGTGGCGGCCACCTCGAGGGCGATGCAGCGGTTGGGCTCCAGGCACCAGCGGGCTTCGATCGCCAGGAACTGGGGAGGCTGCTGGGCCTGGGCGGAGGCCCGGGGCCCCGGGCCGGCGGGGCTGAGGGCCAGGGCCGTCCCCAGGCCGAGGCCCAGAGCCAGGCCCAGAACGGTCCGGGGCCGCCGGGGCGTGGTGGGAGCGCGCATCAGCGGTCCTCCTGCTGGGGAAGCCGTTCGCTCAGGCAGTACCCCTGGCCCCGCACCGTGTGGATCAGGCGCCGCTCCCCCCCCTCCTCCAGCTTCTGGCGCAGATAGCGCACGTAGACCTCGATCACGTTGCTGTTCGTGGCCTGGCGGTCGTCCCACACCTGGCGCAGGATCTGGTCTCGGCTCACCACCGTGCCCCTGCGCTCCAGCAGCAACAGCAGCAGCTGGTATTCCCGGGCGGTGAGCGCCACGGTCCGCTGGCCACGCTTCACCTGGCGGGTGGTGGGATTCACCATCAGATCCGCGATCGTCAGCAGCTGGGTCGGCAGCGGCACGCTGCGGCTGATGCGCAGCTGCAGCCGCAGCCGCATCAGCAGGTCGCTGGGACCGAGGCTGGAGAGCCAGAAGTCATCGGCACCGGCGCTGAGGCAGTGGGATCGGGCCTCCACGGTGTCGTCGCGCACGTCGAGCAGCAGGGGCACCGCGCCGAGTACGCGCCGCAAGGCGGCGATCCGGCCGGCCTGGCAGGCCGAGAGCACCACCAGCTCAGGCTGCTCCGCAGCGCTGGCGCAGAGGGCATAGCCGGAGGCCTTCAGCCTGTCGGCGAGTGCCTCGGCCTCCGGTCCCAGCAGCCATACCCGGTCAGGGTTCATGGGCTCTCCGCCGGGTCATGGCTGCGGTCCCGCTCCGCCTTCGAGACCGTTGCCGGGTTTGGCCACATGGGGCAGCCCCCAGCCCAGCTTGTTGCGCAGCACCTGGAAGAACTCGTGGTCGTTGAGGCGCACGAACCGCACGGGGTGCTCGCTGCGACGGATCAGCACCCGGTCCTCCGGCCAGATGTAACAGCCCGCACTGCCGTCGACGACCATCATCAGCCGCTCCGGTGTGGCGGGGAACACCGTCACCGGTTCGCGATCGTTGAACACCAGCGCCCGGGAGGCCAGGGAGTGGGGGGCGATCGGTGTGAGCTGGAGCACCGGGCAGTCGGGCGTGATCACCGGTCCGCCGGCCGAGAGGGCGTAGGCCGTCGAACCGGTGGGGGTCGAGAGGATCACCCCGTCAGCGGCGATGTCCACCGGAGCGTGGCGACCGATGGCGATCTCGAAGTGGCACATCGAGGTGAGCGGTTCGCGGTGCAGCGCCATCTCGTTGAGACACAGCACTTCCCAGCGTCGCTGCTCGCTGCGCATCACGCTCACCACCAGCAGGGTGCGTTCCTCCACGGTCCACTCCCCCGCCAGCACCCGGGCCAGCACCTGGTCGAGCTGATGGAGGTACGCCTCGGCCAGGAACCCCAGGTGCCCGGTGTTCACCGTGAGGATCGGAACCCCGATCGGGGCGGTCTGCCGCGCGGCCGAGAGCACCGTGCCGTCGCCCCCGAGCACGATCGCCAGCTCCATCTCCTCGCTGAAGCTGGCCGGTACGCAGGCGGCGTAACCCCTGGCGCGCAGGTGCTGGTCCGGGTTGGCGAACCCCACCATGCCGCCGGAACTGCTCACCCGCACCACTTCGCGCCCGCTCGCCACCAGGCGGGCTTCGATCGAATCCGCCGTCGCCAGGGCCAGATCCTTGCCGTCATTCACGATCAGTCCGACGCGGGGCACCGATCGGGTGGCGGGGGGCTGCTCGAGTTTATGGGGGTCCGGTGGTTGCGCCGGAAGGTGGCGCGGGCTGGGGTGGGTCAGCTCAGAACTGTTCGAGGAAGCGCAGGTCGCTGGTGTAGAGCCGGCGGATGTCGTCGATGCCATGGCGGACCATGCAGAAGCGTTCCACCCCCAGGCCGGCGGCGAAGCCGCTCCAGCGCTCGGGATCGAGGCCCATGCCATGGAGCACGGCCGGGTCGACCATGCCGCAGCCCATCACCTCCAGCCAGCGGCCCCGCCACTGCACGTCCACCTCGGCACTGGGTTCGGTGAAGGGGAAGTAGCTGGCGCGGAAGCGCACCGGCAGGTCGCCGAAGAAGCGCTGCAGGAAGGTGGTCACGGTGCCGCGCAGGTGGCTGAAATCGAGCCCCTCGTCGATCGCCAGCACCTCCACCTGGTGAAACACCGGTGAATGGGTGGCATCCACAGCGTCACGCCGGTAGACCCGCCCCGGGGCGATCACCCGCACCGGTGGAGGGTTGTTCTCCAGGTAGCGGATCTGCACCGGGGAGGTGTGGGTGCGCAGCAGGCGACCGTCGGCCAGATAAAAGGTGTCCTGCATGTCCCGGGCCGGGTGGTGCTCCGGGATGTTGAGGGCGGTGAAGTTGTAGTAGTCCGATTCGATCTCAGGCCCTTCCGAGACCCCGTAGCCGAGGCCGGAGAAGATGTCCACGATCTCCTCGATCGTGCTGAGCAGCGGATGGCGGTGGCCCGGCGGCACGTAGCTGCACGGGGCGGTGACATCGAGACTTTCGGCGGCGATCCGCTCCGCCATGGCCGCGGCCTTCACGGCGGCCAGCCGCTCGGCCAGGAGGCTCTGCAGCTGATCCTTGAGCTGGTTGGCCCGCTGGCCGATCAGGGGGCGCTCCGGGCCGCTCAGCTTGCCCATCGCCCCCAGCACGGTGGAGAGGCGGCCCTTCTTGCCGAGCAGCCGAACCCGCAGGTCCTCGAGTTCCGGTGCGGTGGTCGCCGCAGCGATCTCGGCCGAGGCCTGGGCCTCCAGCTGCTCGAGCTGGTCGTTGAGCTGCTGCAGGGACACGGTGGCGGTCACGGCGGTCGCAGGCTCGGGTGGCTAGGGGGAGACTGTACGGAGCAGCGCGAACTCCACCGATGGCCTCCCTGAAGATCCTGATCAGCAACGACGACGGGGTCTTCGCCGGCGGCATCCGCACCCTGGCCAACGCTGCCGTCGCCCGGGGCCATCAGGTGAGCGTGGTGTGTCCGGATCAGGAGCGCTCCGCCACCGGCCATGGGCTCACCCTCCAGACGCCGATCCGGGCGGAGCGGGCCGATGAGCTCTTCGATGACGGCGTCACGGCCTGGGCCTGCAGCGGCACCCCCAGCGACTGCGTCAAGCTGGCCCTGTTCTCCCTGCTCGAGGAGTGGCCCGATCTGGTGCTCTCCGGCATCAACCACGGTCCGAATCTCGGGACCGACGTGCTCTATTCGGGCACGGTGAGCGCTGCGATGGAGGGCACGATCGAGGGGCTGCCCTCCCTGGCGGTGAGCAGTGCGGACTTCCAGTGGCGCCAGTTCGTCCCGGCGGCCGGGATCGCCCTGGACGTGGCGGAGCAGATGCTGGCGGCCGGCTGGCCCAGCGGCATGCTGCTGAACCTCAACGTGCCTCCCCTGCCCGCCGAGAGCATCGGCGCCCTGCGCTGGTGCCGCACCGCCGTGCGCCGCTACACCGACCAGTTCGACCGGCGGGTCGATCCCCGCGGCCGCGCCTACTACTGGCTGGCCGGTGAGGTGGCCAACGACCTCGAGGCGGAGGTGGCCGGTCCGGCGGGCTGGCCCATCGACGTCGCCCACGTCCATGGCGGTGGGGTCTCGCTCACCCCGCTGCAGCCGGAGCTGTTCTGGCGTGGGGCGGCCAGCGATCTGCCGCGACTGGAACTGTCTCAGCCGGTCCTGTAGATCCGCTGCAGCAGCCACAGGCTGATCGCCAGACCGATCAGGTGGGCGAAGAGCACCTGGGTGTTGCCCAGCACCGAAAACATCTCGATCGAGGTGATCGGCAGTCCCACCAGGCGGCCACCGACCCCCGGCGCCTGCTGGATCTGCGCTCCGAAGAAGCCGGGCACCTGCTGGGAGGCCTGCACGAACAGGCTCCCCGCCATGGCCTGGTAACCCACGGCGGCGAGGGTGAGGCCGAGCAGGTCCCCGAGCAGGCCCCGTTTGATCAGACGGGCCGTTTCCCCCCGGCTGGGGCGCACGGGGCCGGCCAGGGCCCTGCCGCAGCGCACCACCAGCCAGCTCTGCCAGATGCACCACAGCAGCAGCAGGAAGGCCAGGGTGGTGAGGGAAATCCCTGGTCCCAGCCCGAGGGCCCGGGAGGAATTGGCGGCCAGCCGCCCACCGATGTTGTTGAAGACGAGCACGCCCACCACCACCACGCCGAGCACGAGCTGGGTCCAGAAGCGCACCCAGCCCATGCGTCGCAGGGCCGCCGAGACGAGCTGCAGATCGAGGCGGTCAGCCATCGCGGCACCGTGAGGGTTGCCCCAAAGGTGCCATGGGAAGATCGGCCAGGCCTGCACCGGCGTTGGGATCTGTCGCGTTGATTCCGCTGCGAACACCCCAGGAGGCCCGGCGCCCCACGGCCATCGCCCTCGGCAGTTTCGACGGTCTCCACCGGGGCCATCGGCGGGTGATCGCGGCTGTGACCGGCGATCAGCGGCCCGCCAGTCTGGTGCCCACGGTGGTGAGTTTCTGGCCCCACCCGCGGGAGGTGCTGCATGGGGAGACCCGGCTGCGGCTGGATCTCCCCTCCGAGAAGCTCGAGCTGCTCGAGCCGCTGGGCATCCGCCAGCTGGTGCTCGTGCCGTTCGACCGCCCGCTGGCTGCCCTCGATCCGGAGACCTTCGTCGATCAGGTGCTGGTCGGCCAGCTGGATGCCCGGGTGATCGCCGTGGGCACCAACTTCCGCTTCGGGGTGGATCGCCGCGGCGACACCGCCACCCTCCAGGCGCTCGGCGCGGTGCGGGGCATCCGGGTGGAGGTGCTGCCCATGCTGTCCGACGGGGGGGAGCGGCTCAGCAGCAGCCGCATCCGGCGGGCCCTGGCCGCCGGGGATCTGGGCGAGGCCCAGCGGCTGCTGGAGCGCCCCTACCGCTTCAGCGGTGAGGTGGTGGCGGGCCGTGGCCTGGGACGGCAGCTGGGGTGGCCCACCGCCAACCTCCAGGTGGATGGGCGCAAGTTCCTGCCCCTGGAGGGCGTCTACGCGGCCCGGGCCCAGCTCGATGGGGTGGGCGACTGGTTGCCGGCCGTGATGAACCTCGGCCTCCAGCCCACCGTCGATCCGGGGGCCCCCTCCGCGGTCGAAGTGCACCTGCTGGACCGGGTGGTGGAGCTGACGGGAAGACGGCTGCGGGTGGAACCCCTGGCCCTGCTGCGCGGGCAGCAACGGTTTGCGGGCCTGGAGGCCCTCAGCCGTCAGATCGGCCTGGATGCCGAGCAGGCACGGGTCCTAGCCGGCCGGGTAGGCATGGGTGAGACCCCAGCCCATGAAGGCGGCGATCCCGCCCAGCAGCAGAATTCCTGAGACCAGCACCAGCATCGGGCTGTCGGCTCCTCCCTGCTCCATCTCCCCTCGGGTCGGGCCGGCCGGCCCACGGATACGGCCCCAACCTAGACAGGTTTCGGCCTAGACAGGCTTCGGTCTAGACAGGCTGCGCTCCGCTCTTCCAGACCTGGCCACGCCCATGGTTGCTCCCGAGGTTCCACCGCCAAGCCCGCAGGCCGAAGCGGCCGTGCAGCGGTTGCTCGACGCCAATCTGGACCGGGCCCGGGAGGGCCTGCGGGTGCTGGAGGACTGGGCGCGCTTCGGCCTCGGGCGGGCCGATCTGGTCGCCCGCACCAAGGACATGCGCCAGCGGCTGGGCCGGCTGCACGGGGCCCCCTACAAGTTTGCCCGCCACACCGCCACCGATCCGGGGGCGGGGATGACCCATCCCGCCCAGGCCGAGCGCCGCGACCCCCCGCAGGTCGTGGCCGCCAACGCGGCCCGGGTGCAGGAGGCCCTGCGGGTGATTGAGGAGTTCGCCCGGGCCCCGGACCCCGCGCTGGCCGCGGAGGCCGCGGCGATCCGCTACGAGCTCTATGACCTGGAGGTGGAGCTGCTGAGGGCAGGGGGAGAGGCCGAGAGCCGGCGCCTGGCCCTGGCGCAGTGTCACCTCTATCTGGTGACCAGTCCGATCCCCGATCTGGAGCGAGTCGTGGGCGCCGCCATCGCCGGCGGGGTGCGGCTGGTCCAGTACCGGGCCAAGGAGGGAAGCCCCGGCGCGGCGGGCCAGCCCATCGATGACCAGGAGCGGCTGCGGCAGGCCCGGGCCCTGCGTGCGCTGTGTGCGCGCCATGGGGCCCTGTTCATCGTCAATGACCGGGTGGATCTGGCCCTGGCCGTGGAGGCCGACGGGGTGCACCTGGGCCAGGGGGACCTGCCCCCTGCCCTGGCCCGGCGGCTGCTGGGTCCGGAGCGCCTGATCGGCCGGAGCACCCATGGCCTCGACCAGCTCCGCCAGGCGGTGCGGGACGGCTGTGACTACGTCGGGGTCGGCCCCGTGCGGGCCACGCCGACCAAGCCAGGCCGCTCCCCCGTGGGCCTGGACTATGTGCGGGCGGCGGCGGCCGAGTGCCCGATCCCCTTCTTTGCGATCGGGGGGATCGGGATGGAGGAGGTTCCGGAGCTGCTCGCCGCCGGAGCCGCCCGGGTGGCGGTGGTGCGGGCGATCACCGCGGCGGTGGATCCGCAGGGGGCCAGCCGCGCTCTGCTCCAGGCCCTCGGGCGCTCGAGCTGACGCTCCGGCTGACGCTCCGCATGCAACCCTGACGGATCCCTGCCGTGCTGGTCATCCGTGGACAGCCCTGATCCCCACCCCGACAAGGACGCCGGCAGCCGGGCAGCGGACGGGACGGCCGGGATCGCGATCCAGCTGAACGGTGAGCCGCGCCGCTGTGGCCGGGGCCTGCGGCTCGAGCAGGTGCTGGAGCAGCTCGGCTATCGCCCCCAGCTGGTGGTGGTGGAATACAACGGCGCGATCCTGCCCCGCCAGCACTGGGCTGAGCAGACGGTGGTGGAATCCGATGTGCTCGAGGTCGTCACCATCGTGGGAGGTGGCTCCTAGATTTTTTTCACTTGCACCGGCGCTTTTGCCGCCCCTTCAACGCCCCAACCCCCCCGTCCTGCCGGATCCGCACGCATCAGGTCTCCGGTCAGATCTCCAGCCTCGCTCCACGCCCTGCCGGCCGGCGCCCCTGCTGCTGCGCCGCACCCTGAGCTGGCTGGCCCTTCCGGCCCTGGTGTTCAGCCTGCTGCTCCTGGCGCCCGATCCCTCCATGGCCGCCAGTGGCGGGCGGATCGGTGGCGGCAGCTTCCGCTCGGCCCCCTCGATGCCCCGCAGCTACGGCGGCGGTGGCTATCGCGGTGGCGGTTATGGAGGTGGCTACGGCGGTGGTGGCATCGGCTTCCCCTTCCTGATTCCGATCTTCGGCTTCGGCGGCGGCGGTCTGTTCGGCTTCCTGATCCTGATGGCCGTGGTGGGCCTGATCGCCAATGCCGTACGGGGCTCGGGCGGCAGTCCGGCGCTGCCTGATGGCGGTGGTTACGTCAGCAGGCCCGATGGTCCCGTGACGATCAGCCAGGTTCAGGTGGGTCTTCTGGCTTCCGCCAGGGACCTCCAGAGCGATCTGCGGGGGCTGGCCGGCCGTGCGGACACCTCCAGCAGCATCGGTCTTCAGACCGTCCTCCAGGAGACCACCTTGGCCCTGCTGCGCCATCCCGATCTCTGGGTCTACGCCAATGCCGAGGTGGGGCAGGTCCCCTTCGCCAGCGCCGAGGCCACCTTCAACCGCCTCTCGATGGCCGAGCGCAGCAAGCTCGACCGCGAGCTCACCACCAACGTGGCCGGTCAGCGCCTCACGGCGGCCCCGGAGGCGGCCGGTGACAGTGACGCCAGCAGCGACTTCATCGCGGTGACCCTGCTGGTCGCCACGCGCCAGAGGCTGGCCCTGAAGGGGGCCGGTACGGCGGAGCAGCTGCGGTCTTCGCTCCAGGCGCTCGGGGGCGTGCCGGCCTCCGATCTGCTGGCGATCGAGGTGATCTGGCAGCCCGACGGGGTCGGCGAGGTGTTCAGCATGGAAGAGCTGCTGACGGCCTACCCCCAGCTGCAGCATCTCTGACGCCACCCGGGGGCCCGGTTTCAGCTGGGGTCCCCGATCTAGCGGCTTCACCGATCTGGAGGGGTGCATCCGAACGGTATCCGGGAGGGCCTTGCACCCTCCCGGGAAGCCCAGCACACTGCGGCTCAATCGCCTCGAGCACCATGGGATCCCGGCCGATCCAGTGGGTCAATGCCGCTGTTCTGCTGCAGGCGATCGAGCGCTATGAGCAGGGCGTTCTCGCCCGGCCGCTTCAGCTCTGGCTCGAGGCTGTGCTGGAGCTGGATCCCAAGGCTCCCGGGGCCAGCGGGGCCCCCAGGCTGCGCCCCGAGAGAATGCGCAGCGAAGCCATCGCAGCCCCGTAGCCGTTGTCCACGTTGACCACGGTCAGGCCTGGGGCGCAGCTGGCCAGCATGCCGTTCAGCGCGGCCAGGCCGCCGGCACTGACGCCATAGCCCACCGACACCGGCACACCGATCACCGGTTGGGGCAGCAGGCCCGCCAGCACCGTGGGCAGGGCGCCTTCCATGCCGGCACAGGCGATCAGCACGTCGGCCTGGCGCAACCCCTCGAGTTGGTCGAGCAAGCGGTGCAGTCCGGCCACGCCCACATCCAGCACCAGCTCCGAGGCGATGCCGTGGCAGGCGAGGGACAGCTGGGCTTCCCGGGCCACCGCCAGATCACTGGTCCCCCCGGCCACGATCCCCACCCGTCCCCGCTCCGGGATGGCCGCCGGCAGCTCGGGGCTGGTGAGGCAGCGGGCCTCGGGATGGTGCTGCACCCCCGGCGTGCCCAGCAGGGCGATCACGGCCTCGGCCTTCTCGGCGGAGATCCGGGTGGCCAGCAGCACCTCGCCTGCCTCCTGCAGCCCCACAGCGATGGCGGCGATCTGTTCCGGGCTCTTGTTCTCCCCCCAGACGGCCTCGACCATCCCCAGCCTGCGGCGGCGCTGCAGATCCAGCCGGTGTTCCGCCGTGGTCATGGCTGCTCCCACACCATTTCGATCAGGCCGGGCGTCATCCACAGGCTGGCCTGGTGAGTCGAGCGGCGGCGTTCGGCCTCCAGGGCCTCCTGCTCCGCCGGACTCCAGACCCCTGCGGCGATCAGCCGGGAGGGGTAGGTGTCCAGAAAGTCGTGCAACCAGCGGGCCTTCGGGTCGTGGCCGGTGCCACAGGCGATCAGGCTGCGGCACTGGCGCAGTCGCAGGCCCCGCCGCTCCAGCAGGGCCGGCAGGCGGGAGGCCACGTCCGGGTCCCCGCCGTGGCTGCGCCAGTGGGCGATGCAGCGGGCCACGAAGCGGGCCAGCTCGGCGCCCTGGGGGTGCAGGGAAAAGGTGTCCCACCGCACGTACTCCTGCAGCACCAGCCGTCCGCCGGGGCGCAGGGCCCGGGCGATCAGGTCGAGCAGGGGATCGAGCCGGGGCAGGAACATCGCCAGCCAGCGGCACCAGATCCCATCCCATGCTCCGCTGGGAATGGCCTGACGCCACCGGTCCGGGGTGGGCTGGGCCAGATCGAGCCGCAGGCTGTCCAGCTGGGAGAGTCCCTGCTGGCGGGCCTGGGCCTGCAGATGGCTGATGAAGGACTCCGACGCATCAACGCCCAGCACCCTGCCGTGGCTGCCGACCAGGTCGGCCAGCTCGAGACTGGCGAACCCTGGGCCGCACCCCAGGTCGAGCAGGTGCTGCCCGCTGGCGAACCCTCCCCGCCGCCAGCCTTCCTGGCAATCCTCCCGCCAGATGGCGTGCTGGCGCCCCAGCCGTTGCACCTCCTCGGGATCGCAGCCGAGCACATAGTCCGTTGGGCTCACGGTCCGGGGGGCTCGCGGTCAGCTCGACCCATCAGGGCAGCCGTGGGTGGGCGGGCTGTCATTGGGGCACCAGTTCGCCTTCGAACACCAGCGGGAACGGGTTGCCCCGCGCCGTGCCCGTGTGTTCCCGGGCGAGGCTCTCGAACGCCTGCTGGATCCTCTGGACCTCCTCGGCCGGAATGCCTTGCCACGAGGCCCGGTCGGCCCAGCGGATCAGCAGGGTGGCCTCCTCGTTGGCGGGATCCCAGAGCACCTGGCGATCGAGGAAGCCGGGTTGTTGGCGCAGCCAGGGCTCCCAGCTGGCCCGTTCGGCCCGCAGCCAGGCCTGCCGCAGCGGGGCGGGCACCTTGAGCCTGAGGATTTCGACCACGGGGCCTTCTGTGCGGTAGGGGGAATCAGGCACTGTGTCGCGATCCAGAACCGTGGCGATGGCGGCCGGCGTGGAATTGGCGGGGGGGGCGGCCAGGCTGGCCGAAGGGTGGCTGCTGAGCAGCAGCAACAGGCCCAGCGACAGCGCCACCAGCCTAGGAAGCCCCGTCCATCGCGGGCGCCGGGGCTGTGGTGGGCCTGGCCGGATCATGGCTTCTGCAGCAGGGCCACGGCATGGCAGGCAATGCCTTCCTCCCGCCCCTCGGGGCCGAGCCGTTCGTTGGTGGTGGCCTTGATGCCCACCTGATCGCTGGCCAGGCCCAGGCGGGTGGCGATGGCGGCCTGCATCGCGGTGATGTGGGGTTTCAGTTTGGGGCGCTCCGCCACCACCACGGCATCGAGGTTGATCACTTCCCAGCCCCGTTCCCGCACCAGGGCCATCACCCGCTCCAGCAGCACCAGGCTGTCGGCCCCTTTCCACTGGGCCTCCTCGGGGGGGAAGTGCTGGCCGATGTCCCCCAGGGCCACTGCCCCCAGCAGGGCGTCCATCAGGGCATGCACCAGCACGTCGGCGTCGCTGTGGCCATCGAGACCGAGCTTGTCCGGGTGGTCGAGCCGCTGTCCCCCCAGGATCAGCGGCCGCCCGGGCACCAGGCGATGGATGTCGTAGCCGTTGCCGATCCGCAGCTGCATGACGCCAGCCTCCCGCTGCGCTCAGTTTCCACCACCACCCCCTGCCGTGGGCTCGGGGAGCACCTGCAGATGGTTGCCATCGCGGCCCATCACGGTCACCGCGGTGCCGGGCGGCAGCCTCTGGCCGGCCTCGAGATTGGTGGCGGCCCAGCTCTGGCCCTGCCAGCGCACCCGCCCCTCCGCATTCCCCTCGAAGCCGCCGATCACCTCGGCCCGCTGGCTGCGGCTGCTGGCGGGGATGGCACGTTCGCGGCTCTGACGCTCCCAGCGGCGCAGGGCGAGCAGACCCGCCAGGCTCAGTGCGGCGAACACCCCCACCTGCACGAGGGGCGGCCAGGGCAGCAGGGCGCAGAGCACGGAGACCAGCAGCGCGGCCACGCCCGCTTCCAGGAGGCCATCGAACTCCGCGCCCAGCCACTCGACCCCCAGCAGCGCCAGTCCCACCAGCAGCCAGATCACGGAGGCCAGGGCCATGCGGAGTGGATGGTGTGCACCATCCATGCTGCTTAGGGTTGGACCGCGCTGCACCCTTTGCACCATGGAACCCGTCCTCGGCCTGCCGGCGCTGGTGGTGATGGCCTTCCTCGGCCTCAACAGCGTCAAGGTCACCAGCGGCGGTCAGTCGCGACTCGTGGAGCGGCTGGGCAAGTACGACCGCCAGCTGCAGCCGGGCCTCTCCTTCGTGCTGCCGGTGGTGGAGAAGGTGGTGAGCCATGAGTCGCTCAAGGAACGGGTGCTCGACATTCCGCCCCAGCAGTGCATCACCCGCGACAACGTCTCGATCGAGGTGGATGCGGTCGTCTACTGGCAACTGTTGGAGCACGCCCGGGCCTACTACGCCGTCGACAACCTGCAGGCGGCGATGGTGAACCTGGTGCTCACCCAGATCCGCGCCGAGATGGGCAAGCTCGACCTCGACCAGACCTTCACCACCCGCCAGGAGGTGAATGAGGCGCTGCTGCGGGAGCTCGACCAGGCCACCGATCCCTGGGGCGTGAAGGTGACCCGGGTGGAAATGCGCGACATCAAGCCCTCCGCCGGGGTGCAGCAGGCGATGGAGCAGCAGATGACCGCCGAACGCGAAAAGCGGGCGGCGATCCTGCGCTCCGAGGGGGTGAAGGAGAGCGAGCTCAATGCCGCCCGGGGGCGGGCCCAGGCCCTGATCCTGCAGGCCGAGGCCGAGGCCCGCCAGCAGACCCTGCAGGCCGAAGCCCGGGCTTCCGCCGCCACCCGTCTGGCCGAAGCCATCGAGGCCAACCCCGCCACCGCAGAGGCCCTGCGGCTTCTGCTGGCCAGTGAGTGGATGGCCATGGGGGAGCAACTGGCCCAGGCGAAGGGCGGCAGCGTGCTCATGGTGGATCCCCAGAGTCCGGCGTCCCTGCTCGCCGCCCTGAAGGGACTGCAGCAGGGTCAGACCTGAGGGGGCGCCGGTGCCGGCGGCAGGGGGACGGTCAGCTGCACGGCGGTGCCGGTGGCACACACCATCAGCATGCCGCCGGCCTGCCCCACCACCTCGTAGTCGAGGCTGAGGCCCACCACTGCATCGGCTCCCATCAGCCGGGCCCGCCTGTCGAGCTCGTCCATGGCGGCATCGCGTGCCTTCTGCAGGGCGTCCTCGTAGGCCCGGGCGCGGCCACCCACCACGTCCCGCACGCTGGCGAGCAGGTCGCGGAAGATGTTGGCGCCCAGGATGGTCTCTCCATGCACCACCCCGAGGTAGCGGAGGATCGGCCGACCTTCGACCGTCGGTGTGGTCGTGATCAGCATGGGCTGCTCGACTCCTCAGTCGAGGACTGACCCGCGGGGTTTCGGGCGGCCTGCCAGCGGGCGTAGAGGTCCGGCCGGCGCTCCGAGGTGCGCGTCTGCTGCTGTTCGGCTCTCCAGCGGGCCACGGCGCCGTGGTCGCCGCTGCGCAGCACCGCCGGCACCTCGAGGCCGCGGAAACTGGCGGGCCGGGTGTAGTGGGGGTGCTCGAGCAGCAGGTTGGAATGGCTCTCGTCCTCCAGGCAGGCCTCGGTTCCCACCGTGCCCGGCAGCAGCCGCACCACGCCGTTGATGATCACCGCCGCGGGCAGCTCGCCGCCCGTGAGCACGAAATCGCCGATCGACACCTCTTCGTCGGCCAGGCTGCGGATCCGCTCGTCAAAGCCCTCGTAGTGGCCGCAGAGCAGCACCAGCTGGTCGCAGCTGCTGGCCCAGCGCCGCAGGTCGGCCTGGCGGAGCGGCTGGCCCTGGGGGCTCATCAGCAGCACCCGCCGCCGCGGCAGCACGGGGATCGCCTCCACGGCGGCGAATACCGGCTCGGGCTTGAGCACCATGCCGGCGCCACCGCCGTAGGGCTCGTCGTCGACCTTGCGGTACCGGTCGCTGGCGTGGTCCCGCGGGTTGTGCAGGTGCAGCGAGGCGATTCCGGCCGCGAAGGCCCGACCGATCACCCCCAGCGCCAGCAGCGGCGCGAAGGCATCGGGGGCCAGGCTGACCACATCGAGACGCATGGCGCTCAGGCCCCGGTCGCGGGCCGGCTGACGCGGCGAATCTCGGAACTGAAGCTGGCCCGGGCGGGGAGGCCGTCCCCCGGGTGTTCCACCGTGCTGCGCAGCCGCAGGTTGGGCTTGGTGAACCAGATGCGCTCGCGAACCTCGCCGCTGCCCTTGCGGATCCGCAGCTCGAGGCTGCCGTCAGGCCAGAGCTCCCAGTGCCCTTCGCCGCCGTGGGCCGCGGAGAAGCGGCCATCAGCGCTGAACTGAAGCTGGCGGGGCACGCCGCCCTTCGGCCCCACGCTCAGGCCCCCGGGATCGCGGCTGGCCTCCAGCGGCTCCAGAAAGGCCACCACCAGCTCCCCCCGCTCGCTGCTGTGCCATTCGTCCCCCTGCTCCCCCGCCGCGGCGGCGTCGAGGGCGAACTGGCTGCGCAGGCTCATCCACTCGCCCGCACAGAACCGCAGGAAGTCACCGATCTCCTGGGGAGGGAAGGGCGGCGGCGCTGCGGTGGGGGTGGCGGTGGCGGTGGCGGGCGTTTCAGTCATGGAGCCATCTTCTCAGCTCCCCTTCCCCACCGCTCGGGTGGCGAGGCTGCGGGGCTAGTCGCCCCGATACCCCAGCTCCGCCAGCCTGGCCGCGCTGCGGCGCCAGCCGGGCACCACCTTCACGAACAGTTCCAGGTAGACCGGGCCGGCGAACACCTTTTCCATCTGGAGGCGCGCGCCCTGGCCGATGGTCCGGAGCATGCGCCCCCCCTTGCCGATCAGGATGCCCTTCTGGCTGGAGCGCTCCACCAGCACCGTGGCCAGCACGGCCGTGCGGGGCCCATCCTCGACGACCCGGTCGATGCTCACGGCCACCGAATGGGGGACTTCCTCGCGGGTGTGGCTGAGCACCTGTTCGCGGATCAGCTCGGCCATCAGCAGCTGCTCCGGCTGGTCGCTGACGGCGTCGGCCGGATAGAGGTGGGGGCCAGGCGGCAGGGCCGCACTCAGGGCCTGCACCAGTTCGGAGGTGCCCGCTCCCGTCAGGGCGCTGACGGGGTGGAGGGGCCAGTCCAGGGGCGGAGGCCCCCCAGGATCCGCGTCCTGGCCGCCACCGGCCAGCAGCTCCCGGTAGCTGGCCGCGAGCTCCTGCCGCCGCTCGGGGCTGACCAGGTCGTGCTTGTTCAGGGCCACATGCACCGGCGCCCTGCAGTGCCGCAGCAGTTCGACGATGAAGCCGTCGCCGCGGCCGGCCGGCTGGCTGCCGTCCACGAGCAGCAGCACCACGTCCACCTCGCCGATGGCGCCCCGGGCGGTCTTCACCAGCCGTTCGCCGAGCAGGTGGTGGGGCTTGTGGATACCCGGGGTGTCGAGCAGTACCAGCTGGGCCTGGGGGGTGGTGAGGATGGCCCGCAGCCGGTTGCGGGTGGTCTGGGCGATCGGGGAGGTGATCGCCACCTTCTGGCCCACCAGCTGGTTGAGCAGGGTGGATTTGCCCACGTTGGGCCGCCCGATCAGGGCCACGAAACCGGAACGGAACGGTTCAACCCCATCCGGCTGCCCCAGCAGTCGCGCTGATTCGGCGGGATCAGGGATCGGCAGCAGCACTCCCTCCTCGGCCTGCGGGGCCGTAGCGCTGGGGGGCTGGTCGGAAGGGTCCATCCCTCCAACAGTGCCAGTCCGCAGGGACCCGTGGTGGCCCTGGTTCCATAACCTCAGGTCTGTTCGCCCTTCCCTGGGTTTCCTCACACCATGACTGCGCCGCCCCTCGAACCCTCCTTCCCGCAGGCGATGGAAATCACCGCCCAGTGGCTGGGACTGTGGGAGAACGGTGAACTGAGCGAGGAGGTGCTGGCCGATCGGATCGGTGAGCTCGTGTCCAGCCGCGACGGGGCCCGCGGCTTCTTCGTGGTGAGCCTGGCCGGGGACTGCCCCCTGATGGACCGCCTGCCCGAGCCGCTGGTCCAGCAGCTGCGGGCCGCGGGCGATGGCGTGGTGGACCTCTCCGCCCGCAACCTGGCCATGAGCACCGCCATGGCGCTCCACCACCGGCGCGCCGGGGATGGGGGTCAGGAGGCCTCCTCCGAACGGGTGGCCAGCCGCTGCACCGAGCTGCTTCGCCTGCTCGAGCCCCAGGCCGTCAAGCAGCGACTCGAAGGCCTGCTCGAAGCCGCCCGCCACGGCAGCGGCGCGGATGTCGCCTTCCTCGAGCGCTGGGGTTACGACGCGGAGCAGCGGGAGGCGATCGCGAGGGCCGTCGTGGCGGTGGCGGAGACCTGAGCCCTCGATATTCCGACCCTGACCATGCAACGCCTGACCAAGAAAAAGCGCCCCGGATGGGGGCGCTGAGGCGGTGGTCGCCGGATGAGAAGGGCCCGCGACGGATCTCAGCCGCCAGGCACATTCAGTCGCGGCGGCCTCCACCCTGGAGGGCAATGATCAGGCGCAGGATGAAGATGAACAGATTGATGTAGGTGAGGTACATCCCCAGGGCACCGGCCAGGTACTGCTCGTCGCTGTAGGTGCGGGGCATCGTGTAGAAGTCCACGAAGGCCGCGCCGATGAACAGCACGGTGCCGAAGCCTGCGATCAGCAACTCGAAACCGTTGCCCCCGAACATGCCGGGCACGAACAGGCTCCCCACGATCTGCACCACCATGGCGATGAGCAGGCCGATGATGCCCAGACCGACCACGGCGCTGAGGGCCTGGCCGACGCTGTCACTCATGCGGCGGCCGGTCACCGAGGCGATCACGAACGTGATGCCGGTGGCCAGCGTGGCGGTGCCGATGGCTCCGACCCCGGCGACGCTGAGCGCGTAGGCCACGATCCCGCTCAGGGTGAAGCCGGTGATCAGGCTGTAGGTGGCGAGCAGGGGCAGGGCCGTGCCGTTGTTGCCCTTCATGGCCACGTTCTGGGCCACGAAGAAGAGGATGAAGTTGCCGATCAGGGCCACCCAGAAGAGGGGCATGAACAGCCCCGGGCTGCTGGCCATCAGGGTCAGGCCTCCGAGCACGCCGCCGGCGGTGAGCACCATGCCGCCCCCCACGTAGGGAAGGGCCCTGTTGACGACATTGGGCCCCACCAGGGCGCTGGATTGCGCCTCGCGGATGGCCTCCTGGAAATTGCTGCTGGCAGGCATGACGCCCCAGAGTTTCGAACTGGAACCATCCTGCCAGTGTCGAGCGGGTGGCGGCAGGGCACCGGGGCTCGCGGCAGGTGCGGATCTCCCTATGAACGGCGGGCCGGCTCCCGCAGGGGCCGGCGGGCATCGCGCTGGGCGTAGGCGTTCACCAGCCGCTGCACCAGCGGGTGACGCACCACATCGGCCGCCGAGAGATGGCAGATCGCCACACCCTCCACCCCATCGAGCACCTGGGCCGCCTCGCTCAGCCCGCTCATCACCCCCGGCGGCAGGTCCAGCTGGGTGGGGTCCCCGGTCACCACCATGCGGGAGTTCTCCCCGAGGCGCGTCAGCACCATGCGCATCTGGGCCGTGGTGGTGTTCTGCGCCTCGTCGAGGATGACGAAGGCATCGGCGAGGGTGCGGCCCCGCATGTAAGCCAGGGGTGCGACTTCGATCACACCCTTCTCGAGCAGGGCCGAGGTGCGTTCCGCCCCCAGCAGCGCGTGCAGCGCGTCATAGAGCGGACGGAGGTAGGGGTCGACCTTCTGCTGGAGGTCCCCGGGCAGGAATCCCAGCCGCTCGCCGGCCTCCACGGCCGGGCGGGTGAGGACGAGCCGCTGGACCTTGCGCTCATTGAGCATGCGCACCGCCAGCACGGTGGCCAGGAAGGTCTTGCCCGTGCCGGCGGGACCCAGGGCGACCGTGAGGTCATGGGATTCCATCGCCTCGACGTAGGCCTTCTGGCGCAGCGTGCGCGGCCGCAGCAGCTGGCCGCTCTGGCTGCGGGCCAGGACCTGCTCCCCCAGGGAGCGGTGCTCGGCGCTGCGGCCGGTGTCCAGGGCCTGCAGGGCGGATTGGACATCGACCTCGCTGATGCCCTGCCCCTCCTGCCAGAGGGGGCGCAGCATCTCGATCAGGGTCTGGGTGCGCTCCAGCTGGTTGGGCCTGGCGTTGATGCAGAGCTCGAGACCACGCAGCACCAGCGAGGCTCCCGTCAGGGCCTCGAGGCGCCGGAGGTTGACCTCCCCCTGCCCCGCCAGAGCGAGGGCTGCGCTGGTGTCGGGCAGGCAGACCGAGGCCTTGGTGGGCTGCTCCAGCCCGCCCATCGGGCCGGGACTCAAGCCTCGGCGGTGGCTGGAGCTTCAGCGGCGGCTTCCGCAGCAGCGGCAGCCTCGGCGGCCTTGGCTTCGGCGGCCTCCTTGGCCGCCTGCTTGGCGGCAGCTTCGCGGGCTGCGGCCTGCTTGGCCTGCCCCACCACCACGGAAGCACGCACGCGCTTCTCGACGAGGCCGCCACGCTCGAGCAGGGTCAGCACCGTGTCGGTGGGCTGGGCACCCTGGGCGAGACGGGCGCGGATGGCCTCGGTGTCGAGCCGGGTCTCCTTGGTGCGCGGGTTGTAGAAGCCGAGCTCCTCGAGCGGGCGCCCGTCCCGGCGGGACGTGCTGTTGGTGGCCACCAGGCGGAAGCTCGCTTCCCGCTTCTTGCCAAACCGCTTCAGGCGGAGCTTGATCATCGTGGCTGTGCCGCTAAGTGTCCAAACAACCAGAGTACCTCTTCGGGTGCCTAGAGCTGGCCGAACCCCTTGCGTTTCTTGGCTGGCCTGGGGGCCTTGCGGGGGCTCCCGGCCCGGTTGCCGGCCGCCCCCATGCCCGGCATGCCGCCCCCCATTCCGGGCATTCCCCCCATCCCCGGGAATCCGCCGCCCATCCCCGGCATCCCCGGCATCCCGCCACCCCGGGTCATCTGCTGCATGAAGCCGCGCATGCGCTGGAAGTCCGCCAGCACCTTGTCCACGTCGGCCGGACTGTGGCCGCTGCCGCCGGCGATGCGCCGCCTCCGGGAGGGTGCCGCGGCCAGCAGATCGGGATCGCGTCGCTCGGCTTCGGTCATCGAGCCGATCATCGCCTCGATCTTCCGGAGCTGCTCTTCGCCCTGTTTGAGCATGCCGTCGTCGATCTTGTTCATGCCCGGGATCATCTTCATCAGGCCGCCCAGGGAGCCCATGCGCTTGATCAGGCGCATCTGCTGCACGAAGTCGGAGAAGTCGAAGGTGGCTTCCTGGAGCTTCTGCTGCATCTTGGCCACATCGGCCAGCTCCACCTCCTTCTGGGCCTTCTCCACCAGCGTGAGCACATCGCCCATGCCGAGGATGCGGCTGGCCATCCGCTCCGGGTGAAAGGGCTGCAGTGCCTCCACCTTCTCGCCGGTGCCGATGAACTTGATCGGCGCGCCGCTCACCTTGCGGATCGAGAGGGCGGCGCCGCCGCGGGAGTCGCCGTCGAGCTTGGTGAGCACGGCGCCGGTGATGCCCACCTGCTCGTGGAAGGCGCGGGTGAGCTCGGCCGCTTCCTGGCCGATCATCGAATCCACCACCAGCAGCACCTCGTCGGGGCTGCAGGCCTCGCGGATCCGCACCATCTCCTCCATCATCGACTGGTCGATCTGGAGGCGTCCGGCGGTGTCCACCAGCACCGTGTCGAAGCCCTCGGCCTTGGCTTTCTCGATCCCGGCGGCGGCGATGGCCTCGGGCTTGGCCTCGGTGCCCAGGCTGAACACCTCCACGCCAATCTGGCCGCCGAGGGTCTTGAGCTGCTCGATCGCCGCCGGGCGGTACACGTCGGCCCCCACCAGCAGCGCCTTGCGGCCCTGATCCTTGAGGTGGAGGCCGAGCTTGGCGGTGGCGGTGGTTTTCCCTGCACCCTGCAGGCCGGCCATCAACACGACCGAGGGCGCACCGGGCTTGCCGCCGGCGGCCAGGGGGGCGTTCTCGCCGCCCATGGTGTCCACGAGCTGCTCGTGGACCACCTGGATGAACTTCTGATCCGGGCTGATGCCGCGCACCACCTCGGCCCCGAGGGCCTTGCGCCGCACCTCGGCGACGAAGTCCTTCACCACCGGCAGGCTCACATCGGCCTCCAGCAGGGCGCGCCGCACCTCCTTCAGGGCCCCGTCGACGTTGGTTTCGCTGATGGTCCCCTGGCCGCGCAGGTTCTTGACGGCGTCTTCAAACCGCTGGGAAAGCTCGTCGAACATCGAGGCCGGGTCTCAGGGGAGCAGGGGCGGTGGTTGCCGCCGGGTGGGTTGATCGTAAAAAGCGGAGCTGCAGAAGGAGCTGCACAGCAGGATGCTGCCGAACAAGCGGCGCCGCGCGAGCCGGCGTCAGCGGGTCGGCCCGAAGCCGGCCAGTCGCCAGACGTCCCCATCGCGGCCGAAGACATACCGGTTGCGCAGCTCCAGTTGGCTGGCCTGGCCGAGGGGATTGCCATCCGGCCCCCGACGCTGGTCGCTGTAGCGGATCGTGGCCTCGGCGGCGATCCGGTTGGGCCCCTGTTCCGTGATGGTCAACCCTTCCACGGCGGTGGTGATCGCCTGGGTCTCATTGCGGGCCGCATCGTCGCGGCGTTCCTGTTCGAGCCGCTCGATCTGGGCGGGGCGCGCGAGGGAGTCGAGGGGCTGCCCCGCCTCCTTGCCCGCCAGAACGGCGGCCTTGGCGGCGAGCCACCGTTCCAGCAGGGCCTTGATCTCGGCCTCGGAGGGCTCGGCGCTGCGCAGCGGTGCGGCTGCCGGTTGGGAGGGTGTCGGTTGGCTGGCTGTCGACTGGGGTGCCGTCGACTGGGGGGCCGTCGGAGTGCTGCTGGCCGGTTGTCCGGCCTGCTGCCCCGCTGGTTTCTCAGCCGATTGGCCGGGCGGTGCCTCCCCGGCGACGGGTTGGACCACGATCGGCGTGGCCGGTGGGCGGGGGCGCAGCAGGGCGACCAGGCCGAGGCCGAGCACCCCGGCGGCCACGGCCGCAGCCGTGATCAGACCACGGCGTCCGCCGGGGGGGCGCCAGGAGGGCCAGTTCAGCGAGGGGAGACGCCACTGGGGGGGCCAGTGGGGCATCCAGCTCTCCTGCCAGTCGAGTTCGTCGTCGAAGTCGTCTCCGCCCGGGGCCTCCGGCTCCAGGGGGGGACGGAACGGTCCCGACTCGGCCGAGCCCTGTGCAGCGGTGAAGGGGTTGCTGAAGGGATCCAGACCTGGACTGTCGAACGGAGGCGACAGCACAGGGGGAGCCAGCCGTTCGATGTAGGCCTGCACATCCCGGTCGGCGAAGTAGGCCTCAAGGTCGGCTTCGGCTTCCAGATCGCGGTAGTGGGGCAGGACATCCCGGGCGAGCCACTCACTGCACCAGGCGCAGAGCTGGCCGAGGGGATCACTGCTCTGGTTCTCGGCCCAGCGCAGCAGGGCTGGGTCGGCCCCCACCTGGAAGGCACGCTGGGCCGCCTCCACCTGGCCGAGCAGCAGGTGCAGGCAGGCCAGCAGGGGCTGGAGTCCCTCCAGCCCGCTGGACTCCAGCCGCTGCTGGGCTTCGGCGATCCGCTCCGGTTTGCGCTGGGCGAAGCCGGACGCGGTGAGGGCCGTGCTCGCCACGAAATCGGCGGCGGGCGAGTCGCTGGCCCAGCGACTGAACAGATCGATCTGCTCCTGGACGGTGAGATGGTCGCGGATCTGCTTGAAGAAGGCCTGGAAGTCCTCGGGGCTGAGGGTCGGGTCCGCATCACCCTCGAGCCCCCCCCGGTCGCGCACGAGCTCCTCCAGCAGTGCCAGGCCTTCGGAGCGTTCCTCGATCGCCGCGAGGTTGCGGCTGAGCAGATCGAGCACCCGGAAGGGACGCAGGCGCTGGAGTTCCTCGCTGATCGCCTGCCGCAGGTGCGGATGCTGGCCCACCCGCTGCAGCAGCTGCAGCCCGCTGCGCAGGGTATGGGCGGCCGCTTCATAGAGGCGGTGGTCCTTCTGCTCCCGGGAGGCCGCCAGACAGGCCAGAGCGGCCAGGCGGCTGAGGTCCGTTTCGCGGCCGCTGCCGAGTGTCGGAGCCTGGGGAGGCTGCAGCCGTCGGCAGGCCAGGTCGAAGCACTCCAGGGGCTGGCCAGCCTCGAGGAGGAGCAGCAGGCCACCCAGTTCCCGGCTGCTCGGGATCTTCAGGCCATGGACGGGATGGCCCGTGCCGGCATGGGCCGTCAGCTCGGCCTCGTAGACCTGGCGTCGGGCGGTGTCGGTGAGCAGGTCGGCACTGTCACGCAGCAGGGCCTCGCGGGCCTGGAGCGTCTCGCTGGTGAATCCGTCGTCGGGAGCCCGGTTGAGCCGGTGCTCCAGGGTGCGGAGCACCGACTGGGCGTCCGTGGTCGGGCTGACACCGAGCAACCGGAAGTGATCGATCGGCAGTTCCAACCCATGCGGCCAACTGGAGGCCGACTGTAGTCAGGGTCTTCGGTTTTGGCTGCCCCGATCACAGTCGTGGCTGCCAGACCCCGTACAGTTCGTGCAGCTTCCGCCTTCGCTGAAGGGCCGCCCGACGGACTTCCCGACATGACCCAGGCCGACACCAGTCGCGATATGACGGCGGATTCCGCCCTGGCCGGATCCGGAGCTCCCGGCTGCTCCGCCGATTCCACCCACGTGGCCGGCCCCCACGCCGAACGGCTCGAGAACCTCTACCCCGCCACGCCCGCCACGGTGACCCGGGACGAGGGGCTGATGCTCTACCGGGACATGGTGCTGGGGCGCCGATTCGAAGACAAGTGCGCGGAGATGTACTACCGCGGCAAGATGTTCGGCTTCGTGCATCTCTACAACGGCCAGGAGGCCGTGAGCACGGGCGTCATCAAGGCGATGAAGGCTCAGCACGACTGGTTCTGCAGCACCTACCGCGACCACGTCCATGCCCTCAGCTGCGGCGTCCCCGCCCGCGAGGTGATGAGCGAGCTCTTCGGCAAGGAGACGGGCTGCAGCAAGGGCCGGGGGGGCTCCATGCACCTGTTCTCACGGGAGCACCACCTGCTGGGTGGCTATGCCTTCATCGGCGAGGGCATTCCCGTGGCTCTGGGGGCCGCCTTCACCAGCCGCTACAAGCGCGATGCCCTCGGCGATGCCAGCAGTGACGCCGTGACCGCGGCGTTCTTCGGCGACGGCACCTGCAACATCGGTCAGTTCTACGAGTGCCTCAACATGGCGGCGCTCTGGAAGCTCCCCATCCTGTTCGTGGTGGAGAACAACAAGTGGGCCATCGGCATGGACCACAACCGCGCCACGAGTGATCCGGAAATCTGGCGCAAGGCCGCGGCCTTCGGCATGGCCGGCGAGGAGGTCGACGGCATGGATGTGCTCGCCGTGCGCGCCGCCGCCCAGCGGGCCATCGAACGGGCCCGGGCCGGTGAAGGCCCCACCGTGCTGGAGTGCCTCACCTACCGCTACCGGGGCCATTCCCTGGCCGATCCTGACGAACTGCGGGCCGAGGCGGAGAAGGAGTTCTGGGCCCGGCGTGACCCGATCAAGCGCCTGGCGGCCCATCTGGTGGAGCACACCCTCGCCACGGCCGAGGAGCTCAAGGGCATCGACAAGGACATCGATGCGGAGATCGCCGACTGTGTGGCCTTTGCCCTCGAGGCTCCCGAGCCGAGCCCCGAGGAACTGACCCGTTACATCTGGGCTGAGGACTGACTGGGCTCAGGCCTGACTGGCAGAGCGGTCAAAGCCGGGGCCTTCCAAGCCTGTGTCACAGCCCATGTCACAGCCCGTGCAGGCGGGCCTGTTCCGCCGCAGCCCGGAACACCAGTGCGTGGCGCCTCACCAGGTCCGGCAGGGGGCCGTAGCCGCCGCCGATCACCGTCGCCACCGGAATGCGCCGTCTCAGGCAGGCATCCAGCACCAGCCTGTCGCGGTTCATCAGCCCCTGATCGGTGAGGCAGAGCCTGCCGAGACGGTCTTCGCGGTGGGGATCCACCCCGGCGTTGTAGAGCACCAGGTCGGGTTGGATCTG